>CAMFPZ010000028.1 GCA_945979635.1 uncultured Eubacterium sp. | reverse complement strand
CCTTGTTGCAAGAGGGGAAGGCTATACTTAAAAGGCAGCCCTTGATTTTTCATCAAGAGCTGCCACGATAGGTTTATTTTATTATCGCATTATACTTTCCATATACCCAACATTCGTCATTAGACACGGTTATTGTCAGAGGATACTTATTATCCTTCGTTTCCTTGGAGGCATCGCATTTTATCGTCAAATCATCGGCAGTAACAGTCGTACCATGAGGGACGAGAACTGTTACAGTTGCATCATCAAGATAGCTTACCCTTTTTGCGGAATCTTCAGGCAAGCCCTCAACAATGACCTGTTCGCGAGAGATATAAACGCTCTGCTCCGAATAAGAAGAGCTAACCGTCACAGTCGCTGTAATAATCTTCGTATCATCAAGAACAGTTATTCCGTTTAGCGAATCAACAGGAAAATCAAAGGATTGTGTACCGACCGTTAAATCACGGAAGAAAATTTTTCCTATATTAGCCGCAGAAATATCAGCGGTAGGCAAAACGCCCGCCTTTACATTGCGAACAGAATAAGAAACGCTGACTATTCCGTTTTTCAATCCTGTCGGTTGATCCTCAAAGGATGAGGTTACAGGCAAATCAACCACCTTCAAAACAGGAAGAGTTACTGAAATATTTTTCATCGGATGCTCCTTATCAGTTCTGGACAAAACAGTAAGGAAGCTATTCGAGATACCTTCGCCGTCGAAATGAATTTCGCAATCCTGAGTAAAGGTTTCGGTCAAATTAGTATTTTCACCGAAATCAACATCGCAATAAACCCGATTTATCTTATCGACATAGGTTTTCGGTCCGGAAACAACAACCTTTTCATCCGATAATACAGGAGCTCCGAAGGCATAGCCATCCTCAACATTATTCTCATCAAAATTCACCAGAACATCAAAGGTCTTTTCGCTATTTACATCGAAATATCCTTCGATAGATTTAGGCGAAACAGAGTCAATAGTGAAATCCAGGGTTTTTGATTTATTAGTAGCAATAATAGGAATTGTATGCTCACCTACTCTATTTACAGCAGAGGTATCGAAGCTGATTTCCAAATCATTTTCGGTAACCTGTCCCACAACATACTTTGCACCGGAAATAGAAACAGTAATTTCAATGTTTTCTTGGAGCGAATAATACTGCATTCCGAGTTGCTCACTTACTGAGTCACCAAGCTTAATCGGAGCATTAATCTTCAGAGTCTTTGTTTCGTCCGTGCCGACATTTATCGAAGATACAATCCAAATCAGCACCGCCAAAAGAATCGACACTACTGCTAAATATTTATCATTATATATAAGGCGAGAAAATGAGAAGGTCTTTTTTGCTTTGGAGGATTTATTTTGGTTAGAATTATTATCTATCATTACTTCTAAACCTCCTTGCAATCTTTGAAATAATCTTATCATCCGAGGATGAACCGGTCGGAATATATTGTTGGGTCAGCAAATCACGAAGCTCGCCTGTCGAAACGCCCTGCTTGAGAGAGCCGTTTGCGGCATAGCTTATTTCTCCGGTTTCCTCGCTGACAACAATTGCAACAGCGTCGCTTTGTTCCGTAATACCGATAGCGGCACGATGGCGAGTTCCGAGCTTTGAGGAAATATCATTATTATTCGTTAGAGGAAGAATACAGCCTGCGGCATATACGCTATCCTTTCGAATAACCATTGCTCCGTCGTGAAGCGGCGATTTTGGATAAAAAATATTTCCGATAAGCTCCTTTGTACATTTTCCGTCGATAATTGTTCCGGTTTTGATAATATCACCGAGAAGAGTATCATTTTCTAATACAATTAAGGCCCCGATATTATCATCGGACATTTCGGCACAGGATTTGCAAATTGCATCAATCGCCTTTTTCATATCGGCAATATCAACACCAACGCCGGAGTTAAAGACATTTTTGAGCACCTTACGATAGTTTCCGATACCCATTTGCTCGAGAATATTACGAATTTCCGGACCAAAAAGGATAACGAGGATTATGAGAATATTGCTGAAAATATTTCGCATAATATAGCTCGTTGCTCCAAGTCCGAAGAAATTTACAACAAAATAGAAAAGTACAAGAAAGAGAAGTCCCTTAATAAGCTGAATCGCTCTTGATTCGCGTACTACTCTAATAATTGCAAATACAATAATAGCAACGACTAAAATATCCACAGCATCAACTATTCCGAAGGTGGCAAAAAGCCCCTTTACCTGTGAAAAGAAATCAATAATTGTATTACCCAGATTGCGTAAATATCTAAATTTGAATTCAATTGCTAATTCATAAAACGGCATATTTTTCATTCCTAAAAATTTATTCACTAATATATTAACACATTTTTTGAAATAAATAAAGAGTGTTTATTGTTTAATTTACAACTTATTTACAAGATAAACAAAGCTCTTACATTCATTCATAGTATTAAACACACCCAAGCTCAAGCGAACAGTACCGTTTTCGAGAGTTGAAAAATGCTTATGAGCAAGCGGCGAGCAATGAAATCCGGCTCGAGTGCAAATTCCGTATTGGGACAGAAGATACGCTGTTTTTTCGGACGGATAATCCGAATAATTAAAGGATATAATCGGCATTGATTTTCCGAATTTCAAGGGTTTAGTATAGAGTTTTATTTTCTTATTCTCCGAAAGCTCGTTATACAGGAATGAGGCAAGTCTCATTTCGTGGGAATAAATATTTTCCATACCAATTCCTTCGATATATTCTATTCCCTTTTTCAGCGAAAAAATACCGATATTGTTAAGCGTTCCGGATTCTAGTTTATCCGGAAAAAAATCCGGTTGATTGAGTGAAAGAGAAGAACTGCCCGTTCCGCCGACAATAAACTCGGATAGCTCGATATTATCTCCGATTGCCGCGAAGCCTGTTCCCATATCTCCCATTAGGCATTTATGACCGGGAGCACAAAGAATATCAATATTATCTTCTTTTGCGTTGATATTCGCAGTGCCTGCACCCTGTGCAGCATCGACTATGAAGCGAAGATTATGTCTTCTACACATTTCTCCGATTTTTCTAATCGGGAAGGAAACGCCGAAGGCATTGGAGGAATGCATACAAACAACAAGAGAAGTGTTCGGCTTTATCAATCGTTCAAAATTAGAAACTGTTTCGTCGTCATCATAGGAAAAGTCGGCTATATCATATTGAGCAACGGAATTCTTTTTTAGAAGCTCAACAACACGGGCAACGCTATTATGCTCAAGCGAGGAAATAATTATATGATCGCCGTGCTTTACACTTCCTCTAATCGAAATATTAAGGGCTTCGGTACAATTCTTCGTAAAGACTATTCTATCAGGAGAAAATCCAAAAAGCGAGGCAATCTTCTCGCGTACGGAATAAATCATTTCGCCGCATTTTATGCTTTGGAAATAACCTCCCCTACCGCTATTAAAGGAATAATTATTAACCGCATTCAATGTGGATTGAACAACGGATTTTGGCTTTGGATAGCTGGTTGCGGCATTATCGAAATATATCATCATCGGTCGTCACCGATAATGCGAATCTTGTTTTTTCGCAGCAAATCAACTGCTCTGCGTTTTTCATTTGAATTCACACGCAGAGCATAGCCGCAGCCTTCATTTTCTTTAGGCTTGAATATTCTTATTACACTTGCCTTTATTCCGTTTTGACGCAACAATCGAATTGATCGTTGGGCATTTGTAACAGAGCCAACCTTTATATCATAATACACAATATCACCTCTTATATCATATACATTATAATATGCAAAACAATAAGGTGATGATAAAAAAAGGCGAACAAGTCGCCTCTAAATTCGTTATACTATCATTCCGGATTCTATCCAGGACAGTACGGAGGAATACTCCTCCTTATATTCATCAAGTCTTTCGCTATTCGAATCCACGAATGCCATAAACTCGTCGACATCCTCGAAATCAAAGGTAAAGTCCTGTACAAAATCGTAGGTTGCAGTAAAGAAATAATCGAACAAATCATCCGCACAGAAGCATTCCAAAAGCTTATCGGAAACTATCTCGGTTATGTAATCGAGTCCGTTCTTAACTATCAAATCCTCATCGTCCTCGAATGTATCAATATTTTCGTCTTCGCAACAATATTCAACAATCTCTTCCTTTGAGATTCCTATTTTTGCAAGATAATCAACAACATCTTCAAATCCGGTTTCGTTCACGACATCATAGAGTCTATATTCAAATTCGCCGATGAGATTTTGGATTGCAACAGCCTTATATACAGAATCAATTTCGTGTCCTGCTTCATCTGTTATTACAAATCCATCCTGCTCGAGTTCACCCCAAAAAAGTTCAAAAAGACGAACATACTTATCTTTCTCTTCAAATATTGTTTCGTGAATAAAAGAATACAAATCCATTTCTTTTCCTCCATTGTTTATCACAAGCTTGTTACCTATATTGTATAACATATTTATCATATTTTCAATATTGCAAATAAGATTAATTTGAGATATAATTATTTCGAATAACATTTAACACAAAGGTGATAATATGAAATATAAAATAAGCAGCAATGAGGCTACTGTATTCGTTCTTCAGGAGGGTGCCATGCTCACATCTCTGCAAAAAGGCAATATCGAATACCTATGGCAGGGCGACGATGAGCACTGGTCGGGTCAGGCACCTGTTTGCTTCCCTATCAACGGTGTTTTACCAAACAACGAGGGATATGCCTTTGGAAAAAAATGCATAATGAACAGGCACGGAATAGGAAGAATTAACCCTTTTGAAGTTAAAGAGCAATTCGACAATTCCATTACATTTATTCAAAAATCAAATGAAAAAACAAGAGAGCAATTCCCCTTTGATTATAGATTGGAAATAAAATACACCTTAGTCGGCTCGACAGTTACAACAGAATACACAATTATCAATACAGGAAGCGAAAAAATGCCGTTCGTTATCGGAGGGCATCCTGCATTTAATTGTCCATTAACAAACGGAGAATCCTTCGAGGACTACAAGGTTGTATTTGACAGAGCAATAAACAAAAGGGTGCTCCGTCCCGATCATCACACAGGCTTGGTCAACATCAACGAAAGATTCGAAGCTACAAACGGCTGCGACCGCATTGATATGAAGCATGACCTATTCGAGGAAAATGACGCAATGATTTTTGACGGAATCGAATCAAAGTGTGCTACTCTTATCGGTAAAAGCGGTAAAGGCATAAAAATCGAGTATCAGGATATGGAGAATTTACTTATCTGGTCAGCCTGCAACAGAGCAAATTTTGTTGCACTTGAGCCTTGGACGGGAATATCAAATTGCTCGGATGAGGATGACATAATTGAACAGAAACGAGGAATGACCATTCTTGAGCCGAATTGCAAGGCCGAGTTCAAATTCAAAATAACTATGATATAAGTACAACGAGGGAAAAATATGAATTACGGAATGTTCAGAGTCGCAAGCACAAGTCTAAAGCTAAAGGTTGCTAATCCGGCGTACAACAAAAACGAAATTAAGAGTGCTATCGATAACGCACTAAAAAAGCATATTCGCCTTTTGGTCACTCCGGAGCTATCAATTACAGGCTACACCTGTGCCGACCTATTCTTTTCTGCAGATTTGCAGAAGGAGGCTGAAGCAGCATTAAGAGATATTGTTGAATATACAGTCGGAGAAAATATAGTTGTTATCGTAGGTATGCCTATAAAGTTCTATAACAGCCTATATAACTGTGCAGTTGTAATTTTTAACGGAAGCATTATGGGTATTGTTCCAAAAATAAATATTCCGAATTACAGCGAGTTCTACGAAAAAAGATGGTTCGCATCGGGCGATGAATTCAAGAGCTGTCAGCCTATTTATATTGCCGGTTGCGAAACAAAAATCGGTAATCAAATTTTTGATTTAGGCTCCGGTGCAGTATTGGGAATTGAGATTTGTGAGGATTTATGGGTTAGCACTCCGCCAAGCAGTGAGCTTTGCAGACACGGAGCAAATATCATAGTTAATCTCTCTGCAAGCGACGAATATGTAGCAAAGGCAAAATACAGATATGACCTTATCGCCAACCAATCGGCTCGATGCATTTGCTCCTATATTTATGCAAGTGCCGGGGTTTGTGAAAGCACAACGGATTTAGTATTCAGCGGTGCTACTCTCATTGCTGAAAACGGCACAATGCTTTGTTGCGGAAAACGATTCAGCAGAGAAAATGAAATGATTGTTGCCGATATTGATATTGAAAAGCTCAATTCAATAAGAAGCAAGGATACCTCATTCAATAATCTATCAACAGAGATAGGCTTTTCAAGAATCAATGTTCATAATAACGAAAACGATTTAAGGTACAGATATATTGATGCATATCCCTTTATTCCTTCAAGCAACGACGAAATTGAAGAAAGATGTGAGGAAATCTTCGCTATACAGGCAAGCGGACTTGCAAAGCGACTTGAGCATATTGGCTCCGCCGGATGTGTAGTCGGCATAAGCGGAGGACTTGACAGCACGCTGGCATTATTGGTCTGCGTTGAGGCTATGAGGCTTCTCGGAAAGCCTACCGAAAACATCCTCGGAATAACGATGCCCGGCTTTGGAACAACCGACAGAACCTACAACAACGCCATTATGCTTATGAAATCTCTCGGAGTAACTATAAAAGAAATCAGCATAAAGGATGCCTGTCTTCAGCATTTCGACGATATAGGACATGACGAAAAAATAAAGGATATAACCTATGAAAACACCCAAGCCAGAGAAAGAACCCAAATACTTTTTGATATGGCAAACAAGCATAATTGCCTATTAGTAGGTACGGGAGATTTATCAGAGCTAGCGATGGGATGGTGCACATACAATGGCGATCATATGAGTATGTACGCAGTAAACTGTTCTGTACCGAAAACCCTTGTAAGATATCTTGTTGATTATGTTTCGGAAATCAGCGATGATAATACAAAAGGAATTCTAAAGGATATTCTCGACACACCTGTTTCGCCGGAATTATTGCCTCCTGACAGAAACGGAGAAATCGCACAAAAAACCGAGGACAACATCGGACCCTACGAATTGCACGATTTCTTCCTATATAATTTCGTCAGATTCGGCTTCAGTAAGGAAAAACTTTTGGTTATGGCGGAAAAGGCATTTAAGGATGTCTATGACAAAAAAACAATCGACAAATGGCTTAAGGTATTTCTAAAACGATTCTTCATCAGCCAATTCAAAAGAAGCTGTATACCCGACGGACCAAAGGTTGGTTCTGTCTCACTCTCACCAAGAGGAGACTGGCGTATGCCGAGCGATGCAGATTTCACATCGTTTATATAAAGAATACGGGACAAACCTCTTCGGTTTGTCCCATTTTTTTACTTTATTGACGGAAATTGTGAGTTGTAAAGATTATAGTAGAAGCCTTTTTTTGCAAGAAGCTCGCTATGGCTACCCTGTTCTACAATATTTCCGTTTTTCATAACGAGAATAACATCGGCATTCTTAATCGTTGCAAGACGGTGGGCAACTATGAATGTTGTTCTGCCCTGCATAAGAGTTTCGAATGCTTTTTGAATTTTTATTTCTGTTCGAGTATCAATGGATGAAGTTGCTTCGTCAAGAATAAGCATCGGCGGCTTACGAAGCATAAGACGGGTGATGCACAAAAGCTGCTTTTGTCCCTGCGACAGTGAGCCTCCATCCTCGCCTATAATAGTATCATATCCATCGGGCAAACGCTTTATGAAGGAATGTGAGTGTGCCTTTTTTGCCGCTTGAATAACTTGCTCATCTGTTGCATCGGGTACACCCATTTTTATATTATCTCTTATTGTACCGGACTTAAGCCAAGTATCCTGAAGCACCATTCCAAAATTCTCACGAAGGGATTTTCTCTTGATTTCGTCATAATCGTTTCCATCCAGAATGATGCTTCCGGAATCTATATCATAAAACCTCATAAGAAGATTTATTAATGTTGTCTTTCCACAGCCTGTCGGCCCAACAATAGCAACTCGTTCACCCGGTTTAACAGTCAGGTTAAAGTTCTCAATCAATGATTTATTTTTATCATATGAAAAGCTTACATTTGTGAGCTTTAGCTCGCCGTCAATATTTTTTATTTCAACAGCATTTTCACTATCAACAGGAATCTCGTCTTCCTCAAGGAGTTCGAATAACCTTCCGGCACAGGCAAAGGCGTTTTGAAGCTCTGTTATTACACCCGAAATCTCGTTAAAGGGCTTTGTATACTGATTTGCATAAGCCAGAAAGCACGCCAGCACACCAACGGAAATTTCTGATTGATTCGTCTTTACCGCCAGAATAGCACCAAAGAGAGCGACTCCGGCATAAACTACGGCGTTTACAAATCTGGTTGCAGGATTCGTAATCGAAGAAAAGAAAACAGCACGAAGAGAATATCTGCGAAGTTTTTCATTTACCTCATCAAAAGCTTTCATATTT
>CAMFPZ010000027.1 GCA_945979635.1 uncultured Eubacterium sp. | reverse complement strand
GGCTCATATTGCTTATGGTCGGTTGCATATACGCTCATCAACGTGCCTTACGGCTCGCTCCATTCCGTAATTACGGACGACCCGAAGCAGCGTACAACTCTTTCAACCTTCAGAAGCATCGGTGCATCTCTTCCTGCCGTACTCATTATGATTTTGCCGAAGGTTGTATACAAGGACAATGTGCTCGATGCAAACAGATTGTTCGTAATAACAATCATTTTCTCAATTTGTGCATTCATTGTTTTCTTTGCAATGAGAAAGATGGTTACCGAAAGAGTCGTTCGCGAGGAAGCACCGCAGGCTCAAAAGGTAAGCTATATCTCGACTCTCAAGTCATTCTTCTCTAATCGTGCAATAGTCGCTATAACAATAGCTACGGTTGCTGTTGTTATTTTCTATAACTCAACAATGTCGGTAAACAACCTTGTTTTCCAATTCTATTTTAACGACGCGAGCAAGGCGACTCTCGCCATGATAGCATCATATATTCCTCTCGTCGGATTTATGCCGTTTGCCTCAAGCATTGTAGCAAAAATAGGTAAGAAAAAGCTCATATCCATTTCGGGAGCAATAAGCGTTTTTGCAGGCATAATTATGTTGTTTTTGCCTATCACTCCGGACAGCAAGGGTATTTTGCTCTATGTTATCGGTCTTATGATTGTTAATGTCGGCTGCTGTGTATTCCAAATAATTGTCTGGGCTATCATTGCCGACTGTATTGAAATGAGCTATCGCAAAAAAGGAGTCCGTGAGGAGGCTTCGCTATATGCACTCTATTCATTCTTCCGTAAGCTTTCGCAGGGTATAGGCTCCGCTATCGTAGCACTTGCCCTGAGTAAGGTTGGCTATATCGAAAGTGCAACAACCCAAACTCCGCAGGCTTCGGAAAATATCAAGAATCTTTATATCATTTTCCTCATCATCGGTCTTGCGGTGATGACGCTTTCAATGTGGTTCATCTATAATATCGACTACAAGCAGGAGCAGGCATTTGCTCAATCAAGCCATAAAAACGAAGAATAAAATATTATATTTCACAGTGAGGTACTAAAATGCGTATTATCAAAAAAATCAATGAGGACTGGCTTTTCTCTAAGGATGCAAAGGCTGTTCCTTCAGCTCTGCCGCAGAATTGGGAAGGCTTGAATTTGCCATACACCTTTAACGGCAAGGACGGACAGGACGGCGGAAACGACTACTACCGCGGAGTCGGTTATTTTGCAAAGGCTCTTTCAAAATCCGATATGCCGCAGGGAGAAGAAGTTTATCTTCAGCTCGACGGCGTAAACTCAACAGGTAAGGTTTATTTTAACGGCAGGGAGCTAATCAGTCACGACGGCGGATACTCTACCTTTAGAGTTAAGCTCACTGACATTCAGGACGAAAACCTTTTGATTATTACAGCCGACAACAGTCCTAACGACTATGTTTATCCCCAAATGGCGGACTTTACCTTCTACGGCGGCATTTACAGAGATGTAAGCCTAATCGGCGTAGGCAAGGAGCATTTTGACCTTGATTACTTCGGAGCTCCGGGTATCGCCATTACGCCTGTTGTCAATGGCAATAACGCCGAGGTTGAGCTTCAGGCATATGCAGACGGCGAGGTTGAGTTCACTGTATTCGATGGTGAGAACGCAATCGCAGTCGTTACAGCAAGCGGCAAGAATCCGAAGGCAAGTGTAACTATCAAAAATGTTCATCTTTGGGACGGTATTAAGGACCCATATCTTTATTCGGCGACTGCACGACTCGTTGTGAACGGCGAGGCAGTTGATGAGATTTCGAGCCGTTTCGGCTGCAGAAGCTTCGAAATTAATCCTCAAAAGGGCTTTATACTTAACGGTCATGAATATCCTCTTCGCGGTGTATCACGCCATCAGGACAGACCTGACATCGGAAATGCCCTCCTCGAGGAACACCATAGAGAGGACATTGAACTCATTTGTGAAATGGGAGCAAATACAATCCGTCTCGCTCACTATCAGCATTCACAGGTTTTCTACGACCTTTGCGATGAAAAGGGCCTTGTTGTTTGGGCAGAAATTCCGTATATTTCCAATCATATGCCGGGTGGCTTTGAGAATACAAGGACTCAGATGACGGAGCTCATTGTTCAAAACTACAACCACCCATGTATCGTAGTTTGGGGTCTATCAAACGAAATTTCGATGAACGGCTTAAGCAAGAGCCTCATTGATAATCACAAGATGCTCAATGACCTTGCCCACAGCCTCGACAAAACCCGACCAACAACCATTGCCGCACTCACCGCGTGCAGTATCGACAACGAATATGTTCACATTTCGGATGTCCTCTCCTATAATCACTATTTCGGATGGTATGGTGGAGATACATCTATGAACGGACCTTGGTTTGATAATTTCCATAAGAAATATCCAAACAAGGCAATCGGACTGAGCGAATACGGATGCGAGGCTCTTAATTGGCATACTTCAAATCCGGAGCAGGGCGACTACACCGAGGAATATCAGGCATACTATCACGAGGAATTAATAAAGCAAATTATTGAAAGACCTTTCCTTTGGGCAACCCATGTTTGGAATATGTTTGATTTTGCCGCAGATGCAAGAGCGGAGGGCGGCGAAAACGGTATGAATCATAAGGGACTTGTGACCTTTGACAGAAAGTATAAAAAGGATTCCTACTATGCATATCAGGCTTGGCTTTCGGATAAGCCGATGCTCCACATTTGCTCAAAGAGATATATTGACCGCGTTGAGGAAAAAACGAAGATTACTGTTTATACCAATCAGGACGAGGTTGAACTCTTTGCAAACGGCGAAAGCCTCGGTGTACAGAAGAAGGGCAAGTATCCATTCTTCTATTTCGAGGTTCCGAATATTGCTCCTGAAACGAAAATTACTGCCAAGGCAGGCGACCTTACCGACGAAAGTGTAATACGCAAGGTTGATGAATTCAATCAGGATTACATTATGAAGGAGGAAGGGGCAGTTATCAACTGGTTCGAAATCGAAACACCGGTTGGTTACTATTCAATTAACGATACCCTCGGAGACATTCTCGCCTCCTTTAGAGGCAAGCTCTACGCACTCAAGATGGTAAAGACGCTTCTCGGTGCTTATTCGGCAAGCGGAGAGAACTCGCAGGAGCAGAAAAAGGAAAAGAAGAAAAAAGGCGAAAAGAAGAGTATTATGGGATTTTCAATCAATAAGACAATGATTGATATGGCAAAGGGCTTCACGGTTAAGCGAGTTTTGATGATGCTCGGCGGTAAGTTCACAAAGGAACAAATTTTAGAAATTAATGCCCAGCTCAACAAAATCAAAAAACCAAAAAAGGTATTGAATAAATAACACATAAAAACTCGGTAAAGCGTATGCTTTGCCGAGTTTTTATAATTATCAACCTATTCTTATATAAAAAACATCTAATACCGTTTGCATTAGTGAGTCCTCGTTGGGATAAAACGCTGCGTGGTAGGTGTTTTCGAGTGCTTCGTCCTCGTAGGTTGTCATTTCGCCGTCGATGGTGTAAGTATCGAATGTAACGCTTCCTCCCGACATCAACAGCGAAGCAAGATACGCCGCATCGCTTGAGTCAAGATTAGTTTTGCTGTACTGTGCACCGACATTATAAAGGCTATATAGCTTTGTAATATCGGTCATTATAGCCGGAGCAACCTGCGACACAAAGCTTTCAACATACTGCACCTGTCTGTCGAGTCGTTCCAAGGAGCCCTCTGCTCTTACTCCGTCTCTCGTTCTGACATAGGTTTCGGAAGCCTTGCCCTTCAGGGTGGTTACCTTATCCTTTTGAACATCAATAGAGGGAATATCGCATTTAGGCTTGAGCACAACGCCGCCTATTGCATCGTTAAGTGCGGAAATTCCGTCCAAATCCAGTGCATAATAGTACGGAATATTTACGCCGTAAAGAACTCGGCTTATGGTTTCAACAGCATTACGACAGCTCAATTCACCGCCTCCGCCGTATGAATATGCAAGATAAAGCTGGTGGGTTTCCTGCGAACGAATTTCTTCCGAGCCTTCATAAAAGGTGTTCATTTCGGTCATTATTTCACGAGGAAGTGCAATAACCCTTGCCTTTTTCGTCTTTGTATCAATAGCAACAACCATCATCGCATCCGAAGCACCGGCAAAGTCCTTTTCTCCGAGTTCAACAAGCTCGTTTTGGTCAATACCTAAAAATGCAACCGAAACCATATTCTCGTTATACTTATATTTTTTGCCATCGTATTCGATTATTTCGGTATAACCATCTCCGACAGCGATTCCCTGTGAGGCATTTCTGCCCTGCACCTTAAGATATTCAAAAACACCAATTCCGGCAATAACAACGCACAGGAAGATTATAAACACCGCGAGTAAAATCCGCTTGAGCACCTTTAGTAGGCGATTATCCCCGGCTTTAGTGGAGGTCCTTATTTTTTTCATAATATTCACCAATTTTGCAAAAAGAGGTCCAAACGAAAGTCAGGACCTCAAAAATTACTTCTTTCTTCCTGCAGCAAGTGCAACCGCACCTACACCCAAGGCAGAAACAATACCGGCTGTGCAAACGCCTGTATCCGGCGATTTATGATTAGTGTCAATCTTGTCAGGCTTTACAGGTGTTTTTGTATTGTTTCCTGTAATTGCGTTGGCCCAAATATAATCAATTTCCGGCTTAAGTATACCGATTCTTATTTTTTCGCCTTCATCGGAAATGATAACATAATCTACGCCTTCGACAAGTCCCGGAACCTCCCAATATTTGAGCGGTTCGTCGCCCGAATAAACGAAATCAACAACAACCTCATAACTCGGATTATGAACTGTTTCGTATGAACCATGGACGGATTCAACATTATTTACAGTAACCTCAATAACAAGGCTCTTTGTAGTTGTTTCGATACTGCCTACATAATCGGCCGCAAAGCAGGGAACACAGTATACGAAGCAGGCACATACTGCCATAATCACAGCTACAAAAATCGAAGCAAGTCTCTTCTTCATCCTATATATCATCCTCTCTGCCTAAAATATTCATTATTCTAAATCGAATACTAATCAAAATATCACAAAATCGCTATTTTGTCAACTATTCATCTTCAAATTCGACACCATTTGCATTAAGTGATTTTTCGGAATGAGTACCCAAGCTCTTATATGCAGAATAGGTGTTCTTTTTTCCTCTGTATCCACCATAACGATAACGCCCGTACTTTCCGTACGAAATGCTTTCTGTACCCTTTACGATTCGGTTCAGTACAGCTCCGATAACCTTTGTGTTCAGGGTGTCGAACGATGTAAGACTGTCTGCGATGCTTCCTCTCGAAACAACATCCTGTGCCACAACATAAACAACGCCGTCAACATAATCGGCGATGACCGACGCATCCGCCAAGTAGCCTGCAGGCGGTGTGTCGATAATAACGAAATCGAAGATGGAACAAAGCCTTGAAACGAATTCTCTGGCCTTTTCGCTTCCTACCATCTCGGAGGCATCCGAGCATCCTGTTTTTTGGATAGCAATGAAGAGGTTTTCGCTATGTGTCGAATAAACGCAGCTATTCAATCCTACCTTGCCGTTAATATAGTCCGAAATGCTGTTGACATCCTCTTTGACATTTATATACTCGGCAATGCTCGGTATTCTTAAATCAAAATCAACGAGCACGGTTTTGTAGCCCTTGAGAGCAATTCCCCTTGCAAGGTTTGTCGCAACTACGCTCTTGCCCTCACCCGAAATGGTGGAGGTTACCAAAATAGACTTGAGATTATTCTCCTTGGATTTTCGGATTACATTATTTCGCAGAGTGAAAATGCTTTCCCTGAATTTGTAATTTACATTAATGTCCTCAACATTCGGAATGATTGAATTCTTTTCCTGATTGCTACGCTTTTTGCGGGTGAATTCCGGAACACCTGCAAGACAAAGGGTGTTGAAGCAGGCTGTAATATCGCTGCTTCGAATGATGGTAGATGTCGAAATCGAAAGAAACAGGATTATTACCAATCCGATAAATGCACCGCCAACAGCACCGACAGTTGCCTTTTTTGTATAATCGGGATAGTTTATCGGCACAGTCGAAATGCTTGATGTATCGAGCAGATTGAGCTGGGTTGAGCCAATAACAAATTTTGCAACCTGCGGATAATTCGTAATTACGCTGGAAAGAACATTATATGCTCTTTGAGGATTTGAGGAAACGACCTTGATTGTAAAAAGATTTGTGTCGGTGACAACGCTGGCAGTTATTTCCTCGTTTATTGAATCAACTCCTAAATCTCTGCAAATAACCTTCTTGAGAGCACCCGAGGTCAGAATATTAGGAAATGTTTTTGCAAGCTGATTTGCTGTGGCTTGATTATACTTTTGTGCCGACGACTGCGAAACATCGACATTGACTGTAAAGGTTGCCGAAGCGGAATATTTTGGCGAATATGTGAAATATGTATACGCCGTCATCAATCCGCAGCACAATACAGCCAAAAGCAGAATTATTATCCAAAGCCGCTTGAACCATTCGAGAAAATGATATATCAAATCCTCGAAAAAATGGTTATCGCTTGCACTGTATCTTAGGTTATCCTTCATTCTTGCCCTCCTTACCGGAAGAGCCCTCCGCCTTCGAATACTTGCCGTACTTACTATATCCCGAATATTTTCCGTATCCGCCGTAGTAGGCATAGCCGAGGCCTTGAGAGGTTACCATACAATTATTTAATACAGCACCCAAAAGCGGTGTGCCTGTTCGAGTCATTGCATCAATAGAATCGTTTATTGCCATAGTTTTTGAATAATCCTCGCGTACAACGAGAATGCTTGCATCCGAGGTTGAGGCAATATCGTCTATATCGCTTACAAAAGCAACGGGAGGGGTGTCGATAATTACATAGTCATAATTATTCTTAACCCTTTTGATTATATTAGGAAGAACTCCTCGACGCAAAACGCGATTAATATTATCAATATTTCTGCTTGAAGCGAGGAAGTCTATTCCGGTTTTTCTGTCGGAAATAATATATTTTTCGATGTCATCTGTTTTTTCCTCGTCGAAGGCTTGGGTGAATTCCTTTTTTCCGACCTCTAGCTCAAAAATCTTTGCAACGGCAGGGTTGCGAAGGTCAAAATCGGCAACAAGCACCTTGTATTGCTTCTTCGCAAGCGAAAGTGCAATATTTGCCACAACCGTCGTCTTGCCCTCGTTTTCATCAGTTGAGGAAACGGCAAAAACCTTATATCCTTTTCTGGAGTATTCTCGTTCGATTCTTGAGCGAAGCTTATTGTATGCCTCTCTGAATCCGAATGAGCTTGTTATATCCGAAATCAGAAGACCCTTTCTTCTACGCTTCTTTTCGTGAGGTATAATACCAAAAAGCTTTGTGTCGAGCTTTCTTTCAACCTGTCGCTCGTTTTTAACCGAATCGCGAAGATAGGAAAGCACAATAACAGCCGCTACCATTAGTATTCCGCCGAGTAGAAAGCCTAAAAATGCCGCCTTAAATCCACCTACGGAATTAATAGGCTTTGTCGGAATGCTCGGAGCGTCAAAAACATCCATAACGGCATTTCCCATAACCTCGTCAGAGAATATAGGATAATTCTTTATTACCGAGCACAGAATCTTATAGCTGTCACTGGGAGTTGAAGCCGTAACTGACAGAACAAGCAAATTCGTTTCCTCCACATTTGATGCGGTTATGGTTGCATCAAGCTCGGTTAAGCCCAAATCAGCCTTAACGGCCTCTCTCAAGGCATTTGAATCGAGAATCATCTTAAATACCTGATTGAGCTGAATAGTGGTCGATAGATTTGAATAGGCATCGAAGCTTCCGTCTCTGGTCGAAACGAGGAAGGTTGCCTCGCTCTTGTACTGAGGCTTGAAGCTTTCGTTTTTTGCAATATAGAATCCGCCCGCAAAAACTATGGCCGAAAGCACTATGAGTAGGAAATTTCTGCATATATCTCTCAATATAGAAGCAAACGACAAATCGTCAAGGTTGAACTGATTAGCCGATTGTTGAGGAGAGTTTAATGTCTTTTCCATCAACGGCCACCTCCTGTTACAGTTACTACAATGTTCTCTACGCTGACATCACCGCAGGAATTGGTCACAGTAATTTGAACGGCATAATCTCCGGGAACGCCCTTAACAACATTGTTTACCTCAAGCTTTATTTTATTGGAAATATCTCCGTCAATACAGTCTGTCGCAGAGAGATGCGAAAGAATTTCCGCATAATCTCCCTTTTTAACATAAATATGACTGTCGCTGGTAAAAATAGGGGAGATATAGTCGTAGTAGTGTATTTCTCTTTCAAGCTTTGTAACATTATTGCTGCTGTCGAATGCGGCATATGTTACAATTCTTGTATTTTTATCAACGAAAGGCGAAACGGATTCAATAATGAGCGATTCTGTGACGATTCCGTCCTCCTGTCTCTTATACACATCTCCGAGCCCACGAGACGTAGAGGAATC
>CAMFPZ010000026.1 GCA_945979635.1 uncultured Eubacterium sp. | reverse complement strand
TTAATTCCGACGGAGTAATAAACGCGAAGGACTATGCAATGATTTACAGAATGACTAAACAAATAATGTAAAAGCACACAAAGAAAAGTCCCCGACTGGGGACTTTTCTATTGTTCTTATTATTCGTTTGCTGCAGCCGCTTCCTTTTCTGCTCTGCGGGCTGCTCTTTTTTTCCGAGCCTTGTAGCTCATTAGCTTGTCCAAGTGCTCTTGCGGGGTTGCATATGAACCCACAGTAACTGTATGGCGTCCGTAGATTCCGTGGAAATCCGAGCCGCCGGTTTGCAAAAGCTTTTGCTTTTTGCATTTTGCCGCAAGGCGTTCGGTCAATTCCTCACTGTTGTAGGGACTCCAAACCTCAACGCCGTCGAGCCCGAGCTCGATATATTCGTCAAGCTCCTCCTCGTTTTTGTACTTTCCCGGATGGGTGAGTATCGCAATACCGCCTGCTGAATGAATTTCGTCGATAACCTCTTTTACACTCGGGTATTTTGTCGGTGCGAGGAGATTGTTCTCGCTTCCGGTGTCGAATAGGGTGTAGAAAAGGTCGCCGAAAATCCTGTCGGTATAGCCGGCATTCATAAGTGCGTGCATAATATGCTGCTTGTACAGATTAGTTGAGCCGCTTGCCTGTGCGATGATGTAATCAGAGGAAACAGGAAATCTTGCCGCAACCTTGAGCATCATAATTTGACCTGCTCTTTTTCGAGCAACGGATGTACGCTTACAAATTCTTTCGAGTCTGTCGGGTGCATCTGCAAGATAAGAAGCAATGTGAACCTTCTTTCCTGCAATTTCATCGAATGCCGAAATCTCTACGCCGGGAATTACATTAACGCCGTATCTCTTGCCGATTACCTGACCTCTTACAGTGCCTGCAAGACAATCGTGGTCGGTTATAGCTATTGTATCAATGCCGCTCTTTTGTGCTATAACAATTAAATCTTCAATGCCAACTGAACCGTCGCTCAGCTTTGTATGACAATGCAAATCTGCCGCCATTGTTAATCCTCCCTTGCTTGATATAAAATGATACTATTAACTCAATATACATAAATAAGTATAACAAACAATGGGGAAAATTTCAATATTTTTTCTACTTTTCTACCAAAAATTTTTCCAATTCTTTGTTCAAGCTGCTGATAGGTAGCCCGACAACATTGAAATAATCGCCTTCTATACCGCGAACGAGCAGTGCACCCTTGCCCTGAATGGCATACGCACCCGCCTTGTCGGTGTATTCTAACGAGTCGATGTAGTTGTTTATATCCTCGTTTGAGAGAGTGTGGAATTCCACCTTGGTTTCCTCGGCGAAGGTAGTCGAAAATTGTCCTTTTATTATGGTGACTCCTGTGAAAACGCTATGGCTTCTGCCCGAAAGCTGACGAAGCATATCGCGTGCATCCTCCTCGTTTTTCGGCTTTCCGAAAATCCTGTCTTCGAGTGCAACAACCGTGTCCGCACCTATAACAATATCCTCCTCGCTTCGAAACGGCTCTGCTTTGATTTTAGACAGATACATAACCGCTTCGCGAGGATTCATTTTTTTCGGCAGGGCTTCGTCAACATTACTTACCCTGACTGCAAAATCCTCTGTGATATATCTCAAAAGCTCTTGTCTTCGCGGACTTTGGGATGCAAGTATAATCATTATAGTACTCCTCTGTAATATAAGCCTCTTGTGTATTTTGAGTCTAACGCAGAGCCGTTTTCAAAATGCTCCATTATTATCTCAACCTGTTTTTTGCTTTCATTAGTAAAATAAAAGTGCAAAAAATCTGCGTCTATTTCGTTCTGTCTGTCGCCCATATAAAGCGGAATGGGATTTAGTATCTCGACACAGGGATAGCTTGAGCAGATAACAGGAAAATCATAGCCCTTTCTGTCTGTGAGCTTGCCTGTGCAATTCATACATCCGAGATGGTTTTTTATAGGACAGTTTCGAGTCAGCATAAGCGGAAGAGAGCCGTATGCGATAACGCCCTTGTCCTCGGTATCTATATTTTTTATTTGCTCGAGCGTTGCTTCGAACGAAATTATCGGGGAATTCAGCATTTTTGCACTCGTGCTGTTGAAGACATTGAGGCCGAAATCGGCATAGGCATTGAAGCCCAGAGCCTGTGCAGTTTTGTATGCTCCGAGATTTGGGCAGAGTGCATTTTTTACGCCGATTTTTTTTAGTCGGTCGAGTCGTTTTTTCAGCGCCTCTTCTTTTCCGAAGAGACCTCGCGGAATTTCTACTCCTGCTCGGTTGTCGATGAAATCCTCGTCGTCGCACCAAAGCGGAATGAATATTCGCTTGAACGGGTGCTTGTCCGGAATGGCATCGGGATTTAGAAAGCGAGCCGTGTAATATTTTTTATTTCTTTCGCTTTTTTTCTTCGGGGTTGGAAGCGAAAGCTCCTTGTATTCAAGCTTGGGCTTTTCTGCCCTTGCAAGCTCCTCGACCGCCGTTCGGCGAAGGCTGTTCAGATCGCTTGCCGGAAGCATTAGTCCGTCGTCCAGCTCTATTTTGATATTCCTCACATAGTATTGGGTGTTTCCGAATTTCGAAAGCCGTTGCTGTGCCATTTCGAGGGTGGTGGGCTTGTTTATTGCTTTTTGGGGAATGTTGCCGTAGACCTCGACGGTTTTCGACAGGGCAGTTGCCTTTAGACAGGTTTTTTTGCCCTCGTGACATACGAATTCGAGGTCGATTGGGATTAGCGGATTTTCATTATCGTAGAGATGTGAAAGCTCCTTGAGAACATCGTTTGCCGAAACGACATCCTCTTTTTGGCGAGTCCCGAACATATCTGTTCTTTTGCCTGTGAAATATTCATCGGTGAACCCTGTGCGGGAAAAAACCGACCGAAGAGTACGCTCGACCTTCTCGTCGTAGGTGTTTTCTATTGCCTTTTTGCACGCCGTAACAGCCGCCGCAACATATTCGGGTCGCTTCATTCTGCCCTCAATTTTTAGGGAGATTACTCCGCTCTCGGCAATTTCGTCGATATGCCGAATAAGGCTTAAATCCTTGAGCGAGAGGTCGCAGCTTGAGCTTGCATCGGCAGAAAAGGCGAGTCTGCACGGCTGTGCACAAAGACCTCGGTTGCCGCTTCGCGAGCCAATCATAGCCGAAAGATAGCATTGTCCGCTCACACACATACATAGTGCCCCGTGGACAAAAATCTCGAGCTCCATATTCGTTGATTTTCGTATTTCCTTTATTTCCTCAAGCGACATTTCGCGTGGGATTACTGCACGCTCAAAGCCGAGCTCCTCGAGTGCCCTGAAGCCGTCGGGTGTATTCACGCTGCATTGGGTTGATGCGTGGAGTCGGGCAGAAGGAAAATGCTCCCTTATCATTTTTGCCGTGCCGAAATCCTGGACGATGAATCCGTCCACTCCTATTTCGAGTGCCTTTTTTACAACATCATATGCCGTCTGCATTTCATCGTCGGAAACCAGAATGTTCAGTGTAAGATAAACCTTTACATTTCGCTCGTGGCAGTATCCGACAGCTTGTTCCAGCTCCTCAAATGTAAAATTTGTTGCACCTCGGCGAGCGTTGATTTCCTTAACGCCGAGATAAACTGCGTTTGCCGAGCACCTTACAGCCGCGATTAACGATTCCATGCTGCCTGCCGGTGCTAAAATTTCCAAGTTATTTTTCATTCTAAAAATATAATGGGCACCATAGGCACCCATTTCCTCTTTGATAATCAATCGTTGTTTGTTTGAGCCATTCGGTTACGCAAGGAGCTGATTTCGCGATTTAGGCGTTCAATCTCTCTTCTTGCAACATCTACCTCTAGCTTTGCCCTAGCGGCATCCTCGATATAATCCTTAATTTGGGCACGAAGATTAATGGCCTCGCTGTTTGCCTTTTTGCAGGCATCCGCTCTGTCGAGTGCAACGAGAACCGCACATTGAGTTTGGGATAGGGTTGGTGAGTCGTTGGAAATGGCATGCATTTCTTTATTTATAAGCTCGCCTAATTCTTCTACATATTCAACATCATCTTCTGTCAGAATGGAATAGGTATTGCCATAAATCTTGAGTTCTACTCTGTTTTTCTCCATTTTTCCACCTTTTTTCTGTATTTTTTACTATATACATAACTAGTATAACAATTTATACTCTTAATGTCAATTAAACTCTTGTATTATTTTGTACATTAATTTATAATAAAAACCGTCATAATTCAGGAGGTATAGGGAAAATGAGCAAAAACTATTTTGTGCATACAAAAAACACAACCTATGCAATAGGTGTTGATGATAACAGAATTGTACGCCATCTTTATTGGGGCAGGCGTATTTGCGACGATATGCTCGAAATTCCCGATATTTGGGACAGTAATTCCAATCATTCGGATTTGGATAACGCTATGACGGAATATACCCCGTTCGGCGGAAAAATGTATCGAAATTGTGCGTTCAAATGCAGATATTTCGACAAATGCCGCGAAAGTGAGCTGTGTTTTTCCCGTGCTCATCAAGATGAAAATGAGCTTGTTTTGGTACTCGAGGACAAGGTGTACAATCTTGAGGTTAAGCTTCATTATGTAACCTATGATGACAGTGATATTATCACTCGATTTGTTGAGCTTTGCAACAGGAGTGAGAATGAGATATTGATTGAAAAAATGATGTCGGCGGAAATCAGCTTGCCGAGCGAGCTTCCTTATACCATAGTGAACACAAACGGCAGCTGGGGTGCCGAATTCCAACAGGAAAGCACTGTTCTCAAGACCGGCTCGGTTGTTTTCGAAAGCCGCAAGGGTACGACGGGTCATACCAATCAGCCTACCTTCATTGCTCATCAGGGTGCAAGCGAGGATAGCGGTCCGGTGTATTTTGCCGCACTCGGTTACAGCGGAAGCTTCAAGGTTGAGGCACAGCGTGATTTCAAGGGAAAAACCCGTGCGATTATCGGAGTGAACGATTTTGATTTTTCGTATACGCTAAAGGGCGGAGAGACTGTTTTCGCTCCGAAGGTGTATCTCGGTGTTAGCGACGGATTTGCCGAAATGAGCAACAAAATGAGCAAATTTGCCGTTTTGCATATTTTGCCCTCCGGATTTGCAAAAAAGCCGCTTCCTGTTTTGTATAATTCGTGGGAGGCAACAGCGTTTGATGTAAACACGAAGCATCAGCTTTCGCTCGCTCAAAAGGCCGCCGACCTTGGATGTGAGCTTTTCGTTATGGACGATGGCTGGTTCGGCAAGAGAAATGACGACCGTGCAGGACTCGGCGATTGGGTGGTTAATGAAGAAAAGTTCCCGAACGGAATTGATGAGCTTATTGAGGGAGTGAATAAGCTCGGAATGGATTTCGGGCTGTGGTTTGAGCCTGAAATGGTGCAACGCGACAGTGATTTGTTCAGGGCATACCCTGATTGGATATACCATTATCCGACTCGCGAGAACAAGGAGCTTCGCAATCAGCTTGTGCTTAATCTTACAAAACCTGAGGTTGAGCAATATGTTTTCGATTGTATGGACAAAATGCTCGAAAAGCACAATATTCGCTATATAAAATGGGATATGAACCGGCCTTTTTCGGAGTCGGGTGCTGAAAATCTCGAAAACGCACAGGAGCTTTGGCTAAGGCATACCGAGGCGGTGTATCGCGTTGCGGACA
Organism: uncultured Eubacterium sp.; assembly: GCA_945979635.1. Lineage (GTDB taxonomy): Bacteria > Bacillota > Clostridia > Oscillospirales > Acutalibacteraceae > Eubacterium_R. The sequence goes on along the minus strand of CAMFPZ010000026.1, from coordinate 2,958 downwards.
GGCTTAAGGAAAAATATCCGTATCTTCAGCTTGAGGCTTGTGCCTCGGGCGGCGGCAGAGCCGACCTCGGTGCACTTGAGCACTTTGATATGGTGTGGACCTCCGACAACACCGACCCGCTCGACAGACTGACAATTCAGCGAGGCTTTTCACAGCTTTATCCTGTAAAATGTATGCGTGCATGGGTTACGGATTGGAATAATAACAGACGCAGGGTTTCGCTCGATTTCAGGTTTTTGTCCTCTATGCAGGGCAGTCTTTCGCTGGGTGCAAACCTGAATGAATACACCTCCGATGAGCTTGAAACGGCGAAGCACTATATCGCTCTTTACAAGGAAATACGAAATACGATTCAATTCGGCAATTTATATCGACTTAAGAATGAATATGAGCACGAATATTGGGCTAATGAATATGTGCTTGGGGACGAGGCCGTTTTGTTTGTTATGACCTTGGCAGGCACACTCGACAATAAGCACACAAAAAATCTGACTCTTCGCGGACTCGAGGAGAATTCGTACTATTCCTACTCCTTGGACGGTAAGGAATACACTCATTCGGGCGGTTATCTTATGAATAAGGGATTGGATCTCAATTTGTACAATCCGCTTGATTCGAAAATAATAAGATTCAAAAAAGTTGACTAAATTTGACAATAGTGTTAGAATATTAGGCAATGTAAATAACAAGCTAATGAGGTGAAAATATGGACAATATGATTAACACAAATTTTAACAGAAAGCTTCCTGTACCTAAGGAAATCAAGGAGCAATTCCCTCTCTCTGCCGATGCGGCGGCAAAGAAGGAAATAAGAGACGCAGAAATTGCAAAGGTTTTTAGCGGTGAAAGCGATAAGCTTGCTCTTGTTATAGGCCCTTGCTCGGCAGACAGAGCCGACTCCGTTTTGGACTACATTCATCGTCTTGCAGATGTTCAAAAGGAGGTTGAGGACAAGATTCTCATTATTCCGAGAATTTATACAGGAAAGCCTCGTACTACCGGAGCAGGCTATAAAGGAATGCTTCATCAACCAAATCCCGACGAGAAGCCGGATATGCTTCACGGAATTATCGAGGTGCGTAATCTACATAAAGACGCTATCGAGCAAACAGGACTTACCTGTGCCGACGAAATGCTCTATCCGGAGAACCACAGATATCTTTCCGACCTTCTTTCATATGTTGCTGTCGGTGCACGAAGCGTAGAAAACCAGGAGCACAGATTGGTTTCATCCGCACTCAATATCCCTGTAGGTATGAAGAATCCGACCTCGGGTGACCTTTCCGTTATGCTAAACGCAATTAAGGCTGCACAGTCGGGCCACACCTTCCTTTACAGAGGTTGGGAGGTTGAATCAAAGGGCAACGAATTTGCTCACGTTATTCTTCGCGGAAGCGTTGACAAGCATGGCATTAACCATGTGAACTATCATTATGAGGATTTGATGCAGCTTGCAGGTATGTATCTCGACAACGGCTTTGCTAATCCTGCCGTTATTATTGATACAAATCATTCAAATTCAGGAAAGAAATATCTTGAGCAGGTTCGTATCGCTAATGAGGTTCTTCATTCTATGCGTCACAGCGGCGATATTAAAAAGATGGTTAAGGGCTTTATGATTGAGTCATATATCGAGGACGGATGCCAAAAGGTTGAGGACGGCGTTTATGGAAAGTCAATTACCGACCCTTGTCTCGGATGGGATAAGACAAAGGATTTGATTTTCACAATCGCAGACCAGCTTTAATCGGCAAAAATTGAACAATAATTTTTTCGCTTTTTGCAATCTTTTTGTTGCAAAGAGCGAAATTTTTTATAATTATTGTTAATTTCTTGACAACACGATTGCTCGGATATAAAATATACTGCAAGGTGATTGATAAAAAATAAACAAACTTTGGAGGTAATATATTATGGCAAACAGACGAGTTGCACTTGTAGGCTGTGGTATGGTTGGTATGAGCTATGCCTATGCTCTGCTTAATTCTGACTTGTGTAATGAGCTTATTTTGATTGATGTAAACGAGGATAGGGCAAAGGGTGAAGCAATGGACCTTAATCACGGACTGTGCTTTAGCTCCTCTCATATGAAAATTCGTGCCGGTTCATTTGAGGATTGTCAATATGCTGATTTGGTTGTTATTACGGCATCGGCAGGTTCAAGAAAGCCCGGAGAAACAAGGTTTGACCAGTTGAACAAGAATGTTGCAATCTTTAAGTCGTTTATCGGAAAGATTGTTGCTTCGGGCTTTAACGGAATTTTTCTTGTCGCTTCTAACCCTGTTGATGTTATGACGAGAATAACCTATGAGCTTTCCGGCTTTCCTGCAAATCGTGTTATCGGTTCGGGTACAACTCTCGACACCGCTCGTTTAAGATACCTTGTCGGTAATTATTTTCAGGCCGACCCTCACTCTGTTCACGGTTATGTTATCGGTGAGCACGGCGACAGCGAATTTGTTCCGTTCAGCCAGCTTAACCTTTCAACGAAGAATGTTGAGGAATTCTTTACTGACGAACGCTTCAACGGCGACTACAAGCGTGAGGATATAGAGGAAATAATCGAAAAGGTTAAGTATTCGGGTGCGGAGGTTATAGAGCTCAAGGGTGCAACTTATTATGGCATCGGTATGAGCCTTGTCAGAATTACTAAGGCGATTTTCGGAGACGAAAACAGTGTTATCACAGTATCATCGAGGCTCAATGGCGAATATGGATTGCGTGATGTTTATCTCGGTCTGCCGGCATATGTCAACAGAAATGGAGTAAGAAAAATTCTTCCGCTCAATCTCACCGACGAGGAAGTCGAAAAGCTCCGCAATTCCTACAATATCCTTAAAGATTCTTACGAGTCGTTGAATATTTAACAACGCACACCACCAAAGGGCACACCAAAGGGGACGGTTCCTCTTGGTGGTCATTATAAGCTTTAAAACCGCTAAAGCACAGCGGTTTTTT
>CAMFPZ010000025.1 GCA_945979635.1 uncultured Eubacterium sp. | reverse complement strand
CTCGGAGATGTGTATAAGAGACAGATTTTAACCTTCCGAGAATAAACAAATATGTTCGTATCACAATCGGCACAGACGAGGAAATGGACAGGTTTCTGCAAGGAATAAAAAAATTCATAAAGTAAACAAAAACAGGCAGACTGCAAAAGCAATTTGCCTGTTTTATTTCAATATGACACTTGCATATGACCATAGTTATCAAAGGAAATATCTTCAGACTTTTTTCAAATATGAAAACGATATAACAAAAAGCCTTTGATTATTATTCTTAACCATTTGAATAAATCTGTCTTCCGAAACTATCTCGCCTCCTTTGAAAGGTCCTTTCATTACTATAACAGTTGAAAGGTGCAAAAGGTTGCAAAAAAGAGGCTGATTTTCTCAGCCTCTAAATTTTGAATTATTTGAAGAATGTCATAAGAATCAAGATTATGACAAGTATTGCGGCGATACCTACGAATGCCTTAACCACTCTTGTTACAGCATCAAAAGCGTTCGTCGGACAAAGCTGCATAATTGCATACTTAACGGGATTATCAACGCTATTTCCGACTATATCCCTATATCTCATATCATATGTTTCAATATGACCATCTGTAAAAAGGTCGATTACTCTCGTTCCTCTATCCTTTCCGGGACCGTACACATTAAAGCCTGCACCCTGTGTATATCCGACATCAACGCCGTTGATTTCGCCATTGAATGAATTATTATGGTCGTGGCCGAAGTAAATGCCCTTAACATCGCCTTTTTCACACATTGCAGAAAACTCACCGCTATTAATCTGGGGATCGGCAGGAGATTCTTTCATAAAGGCATCTTTATTTACTCTATCCTTTTTTAGTACAAAATACTCGCCCTCGTGAGTTCGAAATCCTCGAACAGCTCCGCGTTTTGTAAATTTCACCCTTGCCATAAGGTCAAAAACCTCACAAACCGGAATATGCTGAATAACAACGCTTGGAATAACAGAGCCGTTCTTCCTTTCGTATTCGTCACGCTTTGAGCGATACCAAGCAATTTGGTTTTCGTGGACATTATCATAGCCAATCTTCAAATTGCTATGGCTATCAATAGTATAAAGCAAAAACTTAATATCGTCGCCTTCCTTAATCTCGAAGCAATGGTTACCCACGCCGTCTATTCCCTCATCGCTTTCGCCGACAAAGCCTTCGATTTCCTTATAAATCTCAAACTGCTCCTCATTCGAAAGTCCGACCTGTCTGTCGTGATTTCCAAAGCAAATTGCAAAAGGAATTTTTCTATCGACAACCGGCTGTGTAAGCTCACGAAGAACGCGGCTGATTTCTGACCTATTTCCCTTGAAATTATTTTTACCCCAAATTTGGTCACCGCTATATACGACCATATCGGGCAGAGAACGCTCAAGCGAGGCTTCGATGAGCTTAATAGTATCAGAATTAACCTTCCTCCCCTCTTGGGTATCGGCTATCATAAGTATTCTGAATTTTCCGTTTTTGAATTTTAGAGTCATATCATCACCGATAATATAATATCACAAAACTCACAACAACGCAACACAAACAACATCACCAAAAGAACCGAAATGCAAATTCACATTTCGGTTTTAATTCATCTATTCAATTATTCCCCGAGCTTTGCAAGTTCATCACGGAAGGATTCAGCAGAATCAAATTCCTTGTATACAGATGCAAAGCGAACATAAGCAACCTCGTCAATCTCCTTAAGCTTTTCCATAATAAGCTCGCCGATACGGGCAGAGGTCACCTCTCTGTCTACTGATGACTGGAGTGCTGTCTCGATTTCATCAATCTTTTCGTCAAGCTCCGACACGGTTACCTTACGCTTTTCGCAGGCACGAAGCATTCCTTTAAGTATCTTATTACGATCAAAGACCTCGCGGGATTTATCCTTCTTGATTACGATAATCGGAACATCCTCGATAACCTCATAGGTTGTAAAACGCTTTGAGCACTGAATACACTCCCTACGGCGGCGAATACGCTCATTTTCGTCTGTCGGACGAGAATCAATAACCTTACTTTCCGTGTAGCCACAAAACGGACATTTCATAATTTCATTCCTCCAATAACATTGGTATACACAAAGTATACCACAATATATAGAAAAATGCAAGTAATTTTGAACAGCATACACAAGTGTAAAGGTATCAATGAGTTGATTTTGATTTTTTGTCAAATTTATTGTTATATATAAACATCCACAATGCACAAAGGCAAATTATCGAATACCCCAAAAATGAAAGCTTGTCAGGAATTTGTCCGCCAAGGAATAAATAGCCCTCAATAGCCGTAAAAACAATATTTGAATAATCATAAATAGAGATTTCTCGGCTCGGTGCGAATGAATACGCGGCGGTTATCGCAAACTGACCGCCTGCGGCACAAAGACCTACAAGCAAGAGATAAATCAGCTGCTGTCTAGTCATAGAGTGATAATTAAAAATTAAATACGGCGATGTTACGGCAACAGAGAAGGCCGAAAAGAAGAAAACGGTAAATCGACTGTTTTCGCCCTTTGAGGACATATGACGAACGGTGGTATAAGCCGCACCTGCACCCAATCCACCAATAAGCCCGGCAAGCGACGGCAAAAGCTCAACATTAGAAGCGGTCGGCTTTATTACAAGCATAGAGCCTACAAAGGCAATCGCTATCGCAACAGCCTGCTTCGGCTTCACCCTTTCCTTCAGGAATATAGCGGAGAAAATTAGGGTTGCAAACGGCGAAAGCTTATTGAGCATAGCCGCGTCCGCCGTATGGGACATATGAGTAGTTGCGTAAAAATTACCGAAAACTCCGAGCAAACCCGCCGTGCTTCGCAAAAAATGATATTTTAGGCATCCCTTTGCAGGACGAAACGATTCACGATTTTTCGCCAAAGTGACAAATGCCAAAAAAAGTGCAACAAGATTACGGAAGAAAACCTTTTGTACAACAGGAACATCGCCCGAAAGGTTGATAAAGGAGCTCATACCGCTAAAGCACAATGCCGAAAGCAATATGCAAATTATACCCTTAATCCTGTCATTTGGCCTTGCCATAATGTAATTACATCCCTTCAAAAAATTTCTTACTCAGAGCAAGCTCTTTCTTCACATCATAGCCCTTTGAATATATTTCGATAACATATCCGCCGTCATAACCCACCGAATTCATCATATCAAAAAGCGAACAAAAATCAAAGCTACCCCTACCCGGCGGAAGGCAATCCGCCTGCGGAGTATTATCGCTCAAATGAATATGGCGAACATCGTTTTTAAACTCATTCAAAAACTCAAGCGGATTATATCCCGAACGAATCGACTGCTTAATATCGAACACCATATTGAAATCATTACCGAGAGCCGAACGCATTTGCTTCAAGAATTCCATATTCTGCGAACGAAATCGCACAACATTTTCCTGACACACGATAACGCCCTCTGTCTTACCCAAATCAACAAGCCTTTGGAAGCGTTCAAAATAAAAATCATCCGACAAATCACGCTTTTGGACAGCGACAGAGCCGTGAATAACAACAACCTGAGCACCCAAAAGAGCTGCGGCGTGGAAATGCTTTTTGTACAAATCCACAAAGTCATAATATCTACGCTCGTATTCCGCGAAAATACAGTTACTTTCGAGTGCAGACGAAAACGGGTGGACCGAAAGGATTTTTGCATTATAGGCATCGACATCACGCTTCAAATTCCTAACAAAGCTATCCTCCAGCTCACTCGATGTATTAAAAAATATTTCGGCAGTATCAAAGCCTAAATCAAGCACATTCGCCAAAGCCTTTTCCGTTTCAAGCGGAAAGAAGCAGGCAGTTGAAGCACCTACTCTCATTCGGCAAGAAGCTTCTCAACGGCAGCAATTCTAACGCTGACGCAAAGTATTTGAGTAGCAAGATCAAGCTCTGCAACCGGAGGAAGTGACGGAGCAATACGGATATTGCTATTCTTAGGGTCATTTCCGTAGGGATAGGTTGCACCGACAGTAGTTAGGGTTACTCCTGCCTCCTTACAGAGCTCTCCAACCCTCTTAGCACAGCCATCCATAACATCAAGACTTATGAAATAACCGCCCTTTGGATCAAGCCAGCTTGCAATTCCAAGCTCACCAAGCTCATTTTCAAGATGTTCAATAACCATATCGAACTTCGGCTTCATAATGGCGGCGTGCTTTTTCATATGTGCCTTAATACCATCAAGATTGCCGAAGAACTTAACATGGCGAAGCTGATTCATTTTGTCATAGCTGATAGTTTGGCAATTTAGTCTTTTCTTAATTTGAGCAATATTTGCATCACTTGCCGCCAAAGCAGAAACGCCTGCACCGGGGAAGGTCATCTTTGCTGTTGAACAAACCTCAATAACCATATCCTCGTTATCGCCCAATACAGAGAAAATATTAAGAAGCTCATCACCATTCTCCTTAATATCGTGAACGCAATATGCGTTATCCCAAATAACTCTGAAATCCTTTGCAGCAGGCTTCATAGCTGCAATTCTCTTTACAGTTGCATCACTGAAGGTTATACCCTGTGGGTTTGAATATTTCGGAACACAGAACATACCCTTTACGCTTTCGTCCTTAATAAGCTCCTCAATAACATCCATATCAGGACCATCGTCGGTCATAGGAACATTAAGCATTTCGATACCAAAATGCTCGAGAATAGTGAAATGTCTGTCGTAGCCGGGAACGGGACACAGGAATTTTACACTATCGAGCTTGCTCCAAGGAGTTGAGCCGAGAACGCCCTCACAATAGCACTGACAAATATAGTCGTACATCAAATTAAGAGAAGCCGATGGACCGATAATAACATTCTTTTCATCAACATCAAGAAGCTCTGCAAAAAGCCTCTTACAGCTCGAAATTCCATCAAGGAGTCCATAATTACGAACATCGAAGCCATTTTCTACATAATCAACAGGCTTGAGCATATCCATTGATAAATCGAGTTGCTCCTTTGACGGCTTTCCGCGAGACATATCAAGGTTCAATCCCATAGCCTTATATTCATCAAAGCGTTTTTGAAGCTCTTGCTTTTCTGCAAGCAATTCTTCTTTCGATAAATTCTTATATGCGGTCATAATTTTACCTCACCTTTATAATACTTACAATTATACAAATGATATTTTACCACAAAGCATATCAATATTCAATTGACATACAATAATAAAACCTCGCGTAATTACGAGGTTTTTTTGTCTATTGTACCAATTCGAAAAACCATTTTGTCTCTTCCAGGAACAAATAGGTTTGTTTTCCGTCGACATAACAGGTATAGCGTATGCCGGCACCTCCCGACCTTAAGGAAGCGGCAGGGCGTATATCAATTATTTTGTCAATCTCGAATTCTTCGCCGTCATAGGTCATAGAAACAGGCGTAATATTGCCACTAACATCAAAAATTGCCTTCACCTGTGTATAATGCTTATTGGGATTATCATAAATCGGTGATTCAAAGTTTATCATAAATATGTCCTCCTAACAAAAAAATCCAATCGGATGGATAATATGCTCGTCGTGGGGATTAAAATGCGAAAGCTCGGTATCCTTTAGCTGACAGGCTCGAACGATGCAATAATTCCCAAAACGGCGTTTCAAAGTATCTATTGTAGCCTCCAAATTCTCGAGCTTTTCTCTCCTCTCGACCGTTCCTTCGAGGTCGAATTGTTGAAAATCAACATCAAAATCACCTACGCTAACGCCTATACTCCTAATCGGCTTAAACCAATTATAATTTTTTCGAAAAAGCTCAAAGGCACAATCCAAAATTTCTGTACTTATATCGGTATGAAGCTTCACCTTTTTTTGGCGTGTAAACGAGGTAAGGTCGGTACTGCGAACACTCAAGGTCACCGTTCTGCCCTTCAATCCCTGCTCTCGAAGTCGGGTAGAAACACTCTCGCAAAGAACTCGCAAAACAGTTTTAACATCTTCGTTATCAACCAAATCGCGAAAGGTTGTAGTTGAATTTCCGACACTCTTCACATCTCGTATTTCGTCCTTATGCTTAACGGGTGAGCAATCCTCACCATTCGCAAAATAATAGAGCATTTCTCCGTTTTTCCCCAGCAATGCCTTTAGCATATTAACATCGGCATTTGCAATATCGCCTATCGTATTTATTCCGTAGCCCTTCAACTTAGCCGAGGTTGACCTGCCGACCATAAGCAAATCGGAGCAATCCAAAGACCACGCAATATCCTTGTAGTTTTCCTTTGAAATAATGGTCACGGCATCGGGTTTTTTGTAATCCGAGCCGAGCTTTGCAAAAATTTTATTAAAGCTGACACCGACGCTAACGGTTATGCCAAGCTCAAATTTTATTCTATTTCGTATTTCGTCGGCTATTTCCTCGCCGCTTTGCTGACAGCCTGTTACATCGAGCCAGCACTCATCGAGACCGAACGGCTCAATAAACTCACTGTAATCCTCATAAATCATTCGCGTAAGTCTGGAAAATCGAAGGTACAAGGGATAATTCGGAGGAACTATAACCAATTCCGGACATTTCTGCTTTGCACTCCAAACAGGTTCTCCTACGCTTATATTATATTTTGAGGCAAGCTCATTTTTAGTTAAAATAATTCCGTGTCGCTCCTTTGGATTTCCTCCGACAGCAACAGGCTTATTTCGAATTTCAGGCCGATAAAGACACTCAACGGATGCATAAAATTTATTGCAATCCACATGCAAAATACAGCGTTCCACGCTCTGCTCCTCCAATAACTAAATTTAGAACATTTGTTCGAATTACATATAAATATTACATCTTTTAGTGATAAATGTCAAGAATGAAAATGTTACCATACGAAAATTTGTACTATATGCAAATTGATTTAGATAATACTCTATGCTATTATATATCGGCAATAAAAAGCGAAGAGTTAAAAATGCTCTTTATTGCCTAAACAAAATGAGACAGGAGGCGAGAAATATGGCAGCTATGACATACGAGTCAGTAGTATCAGCAACCAGAAACAAGTTCAGCACAGCAGATGTTTCGGGTGTTCAGGGCACAATGGCTTTCCAAATCAATATCGAAGGCAAGGCTGTTAACGGTATTTTTTACATAGAAATCAAAGATGGTCAGGTACATGTTGAACCTTATGAATACTACGACAGAAACGCTATCATCCATATCAATGCAACAAACTGGATTAAGCTCATCAACGGCAAATTAAATCCGGTTGCAGCGTTTACAACAGGTAAGCTCAGCGTTGACGGCGACATCAATGCAGCACTTGAAATGATTAAGTTCCTTGACTAATCAAAAAAACAAAACGGAATGTCAGCTCGACATTCCGTTTATTTTTTTGCTCATTTTTATTTTGTCATACGCATAAGATACGCATAATCCTTGGCGTTGATTATGCCGTCTTTAACAACATCATAAAGAGATGAATTGTTAAATTTTGTTGTTGTTACATTACTGTTATAAATATCATTATTCCACGAGAGATAAAGCTCACGTAGCGTTACGCTATGCTTTTTGTTACAAAACAAGCAGGAATACTTCAACTCTCCATTCTCATTACTTTCACAAACAAACACGTGACCTGTTGCCTCGGTAGTTCTTCTCTCACGGGAAATTTCCTCCCCACAAAGCTCACAAATCACAACAACATCATACACCCCGTCAGTTTCGCAATTACCCTCGGTTATTACTTCAACTGTTCTCCTCGGAATATGATTTGTTATCGGAGCATAATTATAGTGAATTGTTGCATTTGTCAAAGAGTTATTGAATTTTCCAATCGAAATATCATTCCATTCGTCCTGTGTGCCTGTGTAATACACATCCTTTAACTCTGTGCAATTAACAAATGCATAATCCTTAATGTCAGTCACGCTTTTCGGAATAATAACCGTTACCAAATCCGAGCAAGCTCTAAATGCATTATCTCCAATGCTCGTAACGCTGTTCGGGACAGTAACTTCAACCGACTCTATTGAACATCCGAGCAATTCTGTTTTTGCAGAATCACGATACACCAAATCTCCGTCAATAAATCCGTTAAGAGCCTTTGCACCCCAAGGAAAATACGAAGGAGCACTACCATAATATTCAATATTATTCACTCGATAAAACGCACTGCCGCCAATGCTTGAAACACTCTCGGGAATCACAATACTCATTACTCCTACACAATCGGCAAATGCATAGCTGTCGATACTTTCTACACCGTTCAAAATAACGATGCTTGTCAATCCCGAGCAATACCTAAATGCAGAATTACCTATATTTTTTACACTACTAGGTATTGTTACAGACGATAAATTTGAGCACTCATAAAAGGCAAAGCTGCCGATTTTAGTTACACTGTTTCCGATTGATACGCTTTCTAATTTAGTACATTCATAGAATGCATAATCGCCTATGCTTACTACGCTATTTGGAATTGTAAGCCTTATCAAACCCGAATACATAAATGCATAATTGCAAATATTCTTTACACTGTCAGGAATAGTGATAGATATTAAGCCGTTACATTTATAGAACGCATAATCACCTATACTTGTTACGCTGTTTGGTATAGTAACCTGTCTCTTATACACATCTGACGCTGCCGACGATACTCCTTGTGT
>CAMFPZ010000024.1 GCA_945979635.1 uncultured Eubacterium sp. | reverse complement strand
TTTGCACCAAACGGAGCGGAATTGATATATTCGCAACTGTTTTTGCAATACCTGGTTACAGCTCCGTTTTTTGTATCAAATTCAAGGCTTCCGTCCTTGAAATATACAATAATTCTTGCCTCGGATTCGATAACACACGGAGATTCCTTTTCGGATGATGTATGAATTTTCCTTTCATCTGTGAAGTTCAAAATCTGTTCGGACGCAACCTCAATTTTTCCGTCAAAATACTTAAAGGTTACTGCTTCATCGCCTTTTTTGCGTTCAATATCAAGCTTTATACTCTGACTTGAACGAGGATTAATATCAAGAACAAATTCGCCGTTTTGCATTATTTTACCATCAACGGAATAGCTCCACTCAACTCTGTAATCAGCCCTTGTAAAGCATTTGATATTGGTGAATTCATATGTATTTTCGTCAATTTCCTTACAACGAACAGGTCTGTAGCAATTCTTCATTTGCACAGCACCCGAATGGGGAGTTCTATCAGGGAAAAAAAGACCGTCTACACAAAATGTTCCGTCATGCTTCGCCTCGCCGTGGTCACCGCCGTAAGTATATTTATACCTTGCATTTTCGTCATAAATTGCGTGGTCGGCAAATTCCCAAATACAGCCGCCCATAACATTATCAGCCTTCAAAATACCCTGGACATATCTTTCAAGCTCGCCTGCACCGAGTCCCATTGCGTGGGCATATTCACACATATAATACGGCTTTTTGAAGTACCTTTTAGGCAATCCTGAACCTTTTACTATCCTATCAAAAAGTTCAAAATACGGATACATATTCGACAAAACATCATAAGCGAAGCGTCTTGTACGACAAACACCCTCGTAATGAATAGGAATATCTGTAAGCTTCTTTAGATTCTCGTAGCAATAGTCCTGATTTTTGTATCCGTGGGCTTCGTTTCCGAGCGACCACATTGTAATCGATGGATGATTCTTATCACGCTGATACATACGGTAAACTCTGTCCCAATAGCGATTCTGCCAAGCAGGATTATGGGAGCAGGCACCCGGCTTATGAATTTCGGTTTCACAGCCGTGGGTTTCTATATCCGCCTCATCAACAACATAAACACCATATTCATCGCACAAATCCAGGAAAATAGGATCAGGAGGATAATGAGAGGTACGAACGCAATTCACATTGTATTCCTTAAAAATACGAACATCCTGCTCCATATCCTCAACGCTCATTACATAGCCTGTTTTCGGATTAGTGTCGTGATGATTCACTCCGAGGAGCTTTATATTCTTGCTATTAAAGGTAAATACATTCCCCGTAATCCTAATATGCTTAAAGCCTATCATACGGCGAACGAGCTGAACATTCTCGCCCTGCTTTGAAAGAGAAATAATAAGGGTATAGAGCTTTGGATTTTCGGCAGACCATTCTTCAACCTCAAGCTCGGAGAAAGCGATTTTTTCTATCTGCTTCGAATCGACATTAACTGACTTTGAAGCAAGAAGATTATTTTCATCAAACAATGCGGCATTCAGCTCACATTCATCCACTAATTTCAGCGACGGCAAAACTGTCAAATTATATGTTGAATCGGCATTCAACGATGTTTTTGCATCAAAATCGTAAATACTGTTTTTTTCATAAGAATGCAAAAGAACATCACGGAAAATTCCGTTGTTCCTAAACATATCCTGACATTCGAGATATGTGCCGTTTGTATATTTATGGTTCACTACAACAAGATGATTTTCGCCTTCAACAAGAAATTCATCAAGCTCGAATTCAGAGGTGTTATGGCTTCCCTCACTATAACCGACATATTTTGAATTTACAAAAACATCAAGACCGCCGGCAACTCCAAGAAATGAAATAATATAATTCTTTTCAAGATCATAGATATTGAAGCTTCGATGATAAACACCGACAGCACAATCAACAGGGATTTCCGGAGGATTAGGCTTAAAGGGATATCTTGAATTTACATAATACGGTTCTTCGTATCCTGTATGCTGCCACACCGACGGCACAGCAACCTTATCAAAGCTCATTTCATCGGTTTCTATTTCGAGAGGCAAATCGCTTTCGTGCTCATAATAAGCAAAATCCCACTCTCCGGAAAGGACATAAACACTCGAGGAATTATATCTCTCTGTGCGAATATCGGTCGCTGCCATTTCCTCCACCGATGTAAAAGAAATAAAATACGAACGCGGCTCAAGCACATTTTCCTTATAGATTTCAAAGCTCTTATAATTGTCATTTTTCAGCTTAAATTTCATAACTCACCTGTAATAATTATTTTAGTTTTGCTATTGTTACTCCGTCCTCACCCTCGCCGTATTTTCCGAGTCTATACTCGAGGATATTGGGATGATGCTTGAGTTCCTCGGTCACAGCCGACCTCAACACGCCCATTCCCTTTCCGTGAATAATACGAATTTCATTAATTCCGTTAAGGACGCATTTGTCAATAAAAAGTCCTAAATTGCTAAGTGCCTCATCAGCAGTCTGCCCTCTCAAATCGAGCTCTGTTTTTACATCGGCATCCGCACGCGAGGTTGTTCGATACAAGCTTCTCTGCGGAGCGGTTGACTTTTTCTTTTTCTTTTCCTGCAAAACGAGGTCGGACATTTTTACTCTCGTTTTGAACATACCCGATTTCACAAGAACATTATTATTGGAAACCTCAAGAACCTCGCCCTCGCCTATTCCGCGAATAATCACATTATCACCCGGAACAACAGCTCGAGGCAGTTTATATTCCTCGTCCCAATTATCGGCAATCTCCTGAGGATTAATCAAATCGTCCATTTCGCCCATTTGAGACTTTATTGCTCGTCTGGTTTTTCGGGCAAGCTCGGTTGCATTCGCAGGAGACTTAATCTCCTTCAGCTTATCAAGCTCAAGCAAAAATTCGGATGATTTCCTTCTGGCTTGATTAATGAGCTTCTCGGCCTCCTTCTTGGCTTTATCAAGCTCCTTTGCCTTTAGGATTTCAATTTTGTCCTTTTCGGACTGTGCCTTCGACGCCATTTTTCTTGCCTGCTCGGTTGCTCTTTGAGCCTGCTTTTTTTCCTCCTCAAGTTCAAGTCGAGTCTGCTCAAGCTTATCGAGAACAGCCTCAAAATCGCGGTTATCGGAGGAGACAATGCTTTTAGCATTGTCAATTATGCTTTCGTCAATTCCTATTCGAAGAGAAATAGCAAAGGCGTTTGAGCGTCCCGGAACACCGATAAGAAGCTTATATGTCGGAGAAAGAGTTTCGACATTGAATTCGCAACAGCCGTTTATTACTCCCGGAGTATCGAGTGCATAGGCCTTCAACTCGGCATAGTGGGTTGTTGCGGCAATTTTTGCACCCTTTCGGCGAAGTGCTTCAATAATCGAAACAGCGAGTGCCGCACCCTCAACGGGATCGGTTCCGGCACCAAGCTCATCAATAAGAACAAGAGAGCTTTCGTCAGCCTTATTAAGGATATCGGCAACATTCGTCATATGCGAGGAAAAGGTCGAGAGATTCTGCTGAATGCTCTGCTCATCGCCGATGTCAACAAGTATTTTGTCAAAAACGGAAATTCTGCTGCTTTCGAGTGCGGGAATAAGAAGTCCGCACATAGTCATAAGAGTGAAGAGTCCCAGAGTTTTTATTGAAACGGTTTTACCGCCTGTATTTGGGCCTGTAATTACAAGAGTATCGTAGCTTTCACCCAGTGAAATATCAACAGGAACGACCTTGCTTTTATCTATCAAGGGATGTCTCGCCTGCTTTATATCAACAATACCGTCAGTATTGAGAATCGGCTTTGTTGCCTTCATCTTATTTGCAAGATGAGCCTTTGCAAAAATCAAATTAAGTTCAACTGCGGCAAGATAGCTGTTCCTTATTCCATCGGAGAAATTAGCAGTCTCGCTTGAAAGCTCGAAGAGTATTCGGTTTATTTCCTCTCGTTCCCTGCCCTGAAGCATCTTTATATCATTATTTGCTTCTACGACCGAAATCGGCTCAATAAACACGGTTGCACCCGAAGCGGAGGTGTCGTGCACCAAGCCCTGCACATTTCCTCTATACTCATTTTTTACAGGCACAACATATCGTCCGTCACGCTGTGTAACGATAGCCTCCTGCAAATATTTTGAATAATGTGAAGAATGGAGCATAGTATCCAGCTTTTCTCTTATTGAAGCTGACTTTGCCTTAATCTTTCTGCGAATATCATACAAGGCTTCGGACGCCTTATCGGCAATTTCGTCCTCACTGATAATACAGGAGAAAATCCTATCCTCAAGATACTTATTTGCACTAATGCTATCAAAAAGCAAATCAAGACTTGTCCTGACGCCGGAGCAATGTCCACGCCATTCGTAAAGGACACGCATACTGCGAAGAGTCGAGCCGATTTTCAAAAGCTCGCCTGCATTAAGCGAGCCTCCGGCAGAAGCTCTTGCAAGAGAGCCGTTTATATTATACAAGCCGCTGAACGATGGTGCACCAAAGCGAGAAACAAGCGAAAAGGCATCCTCGGTTTGGCTTAGCATATTGCAAAGCATAATGAAATCCGTACAAGGCTTTATTCCGAGTGCAAGCTCGGCAGCATCCTCACAGGAGGTTTCTGCCTTCAGCATTTCAAGGACCTTATCAAGTTCAAGTGTTAAATAATTCTTTTCCATAATCAAAGTATCGCTTTATAAAATTCCAAAGTAGTTAGCCTTCCGTCTATTTTGGAAAGCAAATATTTTTCACTTATATCAGCAAGAATATCCATATTATCCTCGCCGATATTAAAAGAAAACACCTTGCCTAAATCAACAAGGCAAATATATCTCATAGCGGTTATTACGCTAAAAGGTGCGGTTATTGCATTATTTCTGAAGCAATCCTTACAGTATATACAGCCCTCCTGTACATCAAAATACATTATATCACTTTCGTATGTACCACAACGATAGCAGGCGAGCAAATTAGGCATATATCCGCCCAAGGTGAGCAAGCGAAGCTCGACAGTTGCCTTTACAAGCCTATGGCTCTTTGTTCCCTTACACAGGAGATGAAAAGCGTTTAGTATAAGCCGAAGCATTTCGGGAGCAGGTTGCTCCTCAGAGGCAAGAAAATAAACGAGTTGTGCAAAGTATTGAGCCAACGAGAGTGCATTTATATCCTTCCTCAAATCAAAGAATACTTCTATTGCAACCGCGTTATCAACAACATAAGCCTCTCGACTTCGATACAAAGTAAACTCGGAATATGCAAACAGCGAGGTCGCCGAAACATTTTGACTCTTTATGCTCTTTGCCCTACGGACAAAAGCCTTTACAAGTCCGTAATCAGCAGTCAAGAGAGTAACAAGCCTGTCACTCTCCCCAACCGTCTGTTCTCTTATTACAAGTCCTTGCGTTTTCGTTTGCATCGCTGTTTTTATCTCCAATAGTCGTATTACTGAATCTGTATTTCAGATAGTCCTCAACCGAGCCGGTTGAGACAAATTTGGACCACAATTCGTCCTGCATAGCTATCACCCTTTTTAGTTTAGCCTATGAGAACATCTAAAATGTGTTCCAAATTAATCCAAGCCGAAATTATGAATCAAGCCCTCTCGGTTTCGCCAATCCTCTTTTACCTTTACCCATGTTTGAAGATTTACTTTTATTCCGAAGAAGCTCTCTAAATCCTGACGGGCATAGGTGCTGATTTTCTTGAGCATAGCACCCTTCTTCCCGATAACCATACCCTTATGGCTGTCGCGTTCACAATAAATTATCGCTTCAACATCAAGCAAATTCTTGTCCTCACGCTCTCTCATTTTTTCGATTGAAACAGCAATGCCATGAGGAATTTCCTTATCCATAAGTCGGAGGATCTTTTCTCTTATTATCTCTGCGGCAAGCACTCTTTCCGGCTGGTCGGTTAATGTATCGTCCGGAAAGAAATGAGGACTTTCGAAGGCAAGCTTCTTTAACTCATCCAAAATATCGCCGACATTCTCACCGCTTGAAGCACAAACAGGAACCACTGCCTCGAAATCAAAAAGCCTATCAAATTCGACTATTCTTTGAAGCAGCTCCTCTTTATCGGAAAGCATATCTATTTTGTTGATTGCAAGAACAACAGGAACCTTGAGCTTCTTGAATTTTTCCAAAAGCTCGTATTCACCCTTCTTAACCTCTCCCTTTGCCTCAACAACAAAGAGGCAGGCATCAACGCCTCCGATTGAATCGCCGACAGCCTGATTCATCTTTTCTCCCAATTTATTATGGGGCTTATGATAGCCCGGTGTATCGGTGAATACAAGCTGAGTTTCACCCTCGGTAAGCACTCCCATAATCTTAGTTCTGGTAGTTTGGGGCTTCGAGGACACAATAGCGATTTTTGTGCCGAGCATTTTGTTCAATAATGAGGATTTTCCCACATTAGGGCAACCCACAATAGCGATAAACGCAGTTTTTGTCATTCTTATTCTCCCATATAGTAGCTATTGTCACGCTTCAATCCGATTTTTGTCAAAACAGTTTCCTCCTTACTTCTCATCCTAACCTGCTCCAACCCACCGCATTCGTGGTCGTAGCCCAAAAGATGAAGCATAGAATGAACCGTCAAAAAGCCGATTTCCCTTTGAAGCGAGTGATTATATGTATCAGCCTGTTCAACCGCCTTTTCAATGCTGATAACAATATCGCCGAGCAGCTTTGCTCCTGTATCTAAATTCACATCATATTCGCCGTTTTCGCCTAGCGGAAATGAAAGCACATCAGTCGCCCTGTCGATATTTCTATATTGTGAATTAAGCTCTCTGATGGCATCGTTATCTACGAAAGTAACGCTTACCTCCGCATTAGAACCGAACTTTTCCTCCTGCAAAACGGCATTACAGCAACGACGAATAAGAAGCCTGATTCCCTTTGGGACATCCGCCTTTTTCTGTTCGTTGGAAATAATCACCTTGACCTTTTCCATTTTCCGTCTCCTCCGTTTCTAGTTTGTTACTAATTATTTTCTATCCTTTGAATTACGCTCATCATAGCGTTCATATGCCTTAATTATATCCTGTACAAGCCTATGACGAACAACATCCCTCTGTGAAAACTTTATTATCTCTATATCATCAACATCCTTCAGGATATTTAAAACAGTTTTGAGTCCCGATTTTTTCCCGTCCGGCAAATCTATTTGGGTTATATCACCCGTCACAACCATCTTTGATCTGAAGCCGAGACGAGTAAGAAACATTTTCATCTGCTCAGGAGTCGTATTTTGGGCTTCGTCAAGAATAATAAAGCTGTCATCAAGTGTTCTGCCTCTCATATACGCAAGCGGAGCAACCTCGATTGCTCCCCGTTCCTGATAGTTTTGGAAATTCTCTGCACCCAGCATATCAAAAAGAGCGTCATACAGAGGTCTCAAATACGGATCAACCTTGCTTTGCAAATCGCCGGGCAAAAACCCGAGCTTCTCTCCTGCCTCAACAGCAGGTCTTGTGAGAATAATTCTATTAACCTGCTTTGAACGAAATGCCGTTACGGCCATAGCAACCGCAAGATAGGTTTTTCCTGTTCCGGCAGGACCAACACCGAAGGTTATCGTATTTTCCTCAATAGCTTGGGTATATTTTCTTTGTCCGATTGTTTTCGGTTTAATAGGTCTGCCCTTTGATGTTATGCAAATACTGTCACCTGTCATAGCAGAAAGCTTGTCCTCATTGCCCTCATTCACGAGCGAAAGAACATATCTTACATTTTGGTCGGTTAGTGCCTCACCCTTTGAGATAAGCCCAAGCATCGAATTCACTGCTCTGCCGGCATTGGAAACACCTTCCTCTTTTCCGATAATCTTCAAATCAGAGCCTCTTGAAACAATGCTCACACCGTATTCGTTTTCTATAATCCGTATATTTTCATCGAATGAGCCGAACAACGATGCGACCTGCTCGATATTATCAATTGTCATTATTTTTTCTGTCATATATCTCTGCCTTTACAGTATCTATTCTTTTGTCCGTTACCTCCAAAACAGTAAAACGAACACCTTCGTATTCAACACTTTCGCCTGTGCTTTGCTCATTCGGCACTGTACCGAGCCGGTTGATTATGAATCCGGCAATAGTGTTGTATTCTCCGTCGGGGAGTTCAACATTCAAAGCCTCACACGCATCCTCAATTTCGCACGAGCCGTCAAAAATGAAGGTATTATCGTCAACTCTTCTTACGGTCTGCTCCTCGTCATCATACTCATCCTCAATTTCTCCGACAAGCTCCTCGATAATATCCTCAAGAGTAACGAGTCCTGCCGTCCCGCCGTATTCGTCAACTACTATTGCGAGTTGAATATGCGTTTCGGTCATCTTTTCAAACAATCTTCCGCAAGGGATAGTTTCGGGTACAAAAAGAGGTTCGCGAATATAGTCCTCAATTTTTTCGTTTTTTGGAATTTCCTGACCGATGAATTTCAGCAAGTCCTTAATATATACTATGCCCTTAATATCGTCTAAATCATCCTTATAAACAGGAATTCGCGAAAAGCCCTCTTCAATAGCAAGCTTTACTATTTCAATAATTTCGTCGTCGATTTCAACTGCGGCAATATCGGTTCGATGGGTCATAATATCCCCTGCCGTTGTTTCATCAAATTCGAAAACATTATGAATAATGTCTCTGGTTGATTCCTCGAGCTCATCTCCGCCCTCATCTACAAGTTGTTTTATTTCTTCTTCGGTTGAGCTTTCTTTTTTGAAAAAGCGTATTAAGTCACCAATAGCCATAAAGGCAAATTCCTCCAACTAACTATAATATGTCAACTATGTATTATAACTGTCTCTTA
>CAMFPZ010000023.1 GCA_945979635.1 uncultured Eubacterium sp. | reverse complement strand
TAATAAATGGTGAGGACAGCAAATTACGCTATGACTGTACATACACCGTGCCAAAGGGACAGACAGAAACGCTCTTTGCATTCACTTCATTAGAAGGCGGTCGAGCAAGTGCTTCTGACCCAACCTACGGTAACCTGCTTGACGATATTAACTTTAAGCTCTATCAGCCGATTTCATCGTCAATTACTGAGGGCGGTAACGGCGGTGTTCATACGGAAAACGCAACCATTACGAGCGATATTAAAAACGGTAATTTGTTCTACTCGACGGTAAGTGACGGCGAATTATGTACAATCCGTACAATGAGGCTTGACGAAAAGGATAAATACGAATTTCAAGGTGCTTATGTTACCGTATTTAAGGATGACGGAACTCCGGTTACAAGATATATTCCTATCTATAAAGGCGACATATACGGACTTACAAAGGAAGAAAAGTTAAAGCTTTCAAAAGATTACTTCTTGGTTGACGGTACTACAACAACCGAAGCAGACGGTACTGAAAAAACATGGGACTATTATTTCAATGTTTCAGTTGAGTCACCGGTTCATATTCATATGATGTATTCAAAGGCACCGTATGTACTCTATGACTCAAATGGTGGTGAACCGTACAGATGGGTAATGGGTAACCTCGCCGGAGGAAATCTTATCGGATTTAGAGATAATTTCCAAATTGTACAAGGAGAAGACGGTACAGAATCGTATTATCAAAACTGTCTTGTAAATGAAAATCAAACCGGCGATTTAGAAGTAGAACAAGTGGGCTTCTACAAATCGCACGATGCAGTGCCAAATAAAAATTGGAATACAAATATATTTGGCGTAGGCTCAAGATTTTTAGGTTGGGCTATCAAGGACAGCAGTAATAATCTTGTTATACTTAACGGAAAACATCAGGTAACATATAATCCAAAGCCTGATAAATTAGGCCATGTTACATTCAACAACTTGGATGAAAACGGACAAATTATAGAAGACGGTGCAGTTGCAGGGCTTGAGCTAGACGCAACGCACGGTGTAACACTTACGGCACAATGGCAGTTCGGTTATACGGCACAGGCACAAACACTTACCGGCCACAGTTTGGAAAAACAGGAATATATAAATTCAGCTGTCGGCGGAACCGTTTCCGAAACATTTATTGATAATAGGTCGGATGTTGAAGACCATAAAGACGCAGAAGGCAGAGTTGAGAGAACAGACGCCTACGGCTCTGTTGGTGAAAAAATCATCTTCCGTGCAACTCCCGACGCCGAACACAATTATGTATTCGACGGTTGGTACAAGATTAAGGACGGCAAGTATACTCTTATTACAACAACTCCGAACCTCGCAATTACTGTTGAGCAGGGTAATTCGGAGGCTTACTATGCTCGCTTCAAAACAAAGACTGTTCCTGTTGTTTTCCACTACTCACAAAGCGGTTCAGGTTTAGAAAAAGATTATGAATACTACGATAAAGATGCCAACAACAAATACGGAAAGTATTTCCAAAATGTAGTTTATAACGAATTTGCTACTCAACCAACAGGCGACAGCCAAAAGGTTACAATGTGGTTCACCTCTCCGACAGAGAGAAGTGCTGAAAAAGTGTTCGATTTCAGCACACCTATAACCAAAGAAACACACCTTTACGCAAGCCCGTCATTCACCTTTAACTATACAAATTACTTCAAAATCAGAGAGCCGTGGATATTAGAAACCTACTGTACTTTGAAATTCGACGGTAATTATATAGATATGAATACCGACACGAATATTTCGGATTATAATGTTTATGTCTTAAAAGGTCAGTCAGTTGACGAGCTTAAAGTTGTTCCGAGTGCTGATAGCATAAAAAATAACAATAAGACAGTAAAAACCGGAAAGAATATTAACTCTCAAAATGTGTTGTTTGATAAAACAACAAAATCAGGCAAAATCTTTAACAGAGCCGGTGTGAAGTATGACAACTCATATATATACGAAATGAAAAAACCTGTTTGGGTAATGTTTGATTTTACCTATAAGGGAATTAAATACACAAGTCCTGTAAAGAACAGGTCATTATACAACAACATTGATGTATATAAAACAAGCAATGCTGAAAAATGGTTTTCAACCTTACCGTCGGACACTCAAAGCAAAATGAGAGACGCTCAAATTAAACTTGTCGATAGTATTAAGACGATGTATTCTGCGGTTTCTACAACAGAAATAACTAATCCGAGCGAATATTATCCTAGTGTTGCTGTCAGCGGATTAGAATACGATTCGACAACAGACGGCACTTATAAATTCACTTCATCAACCGCAATACGAAACATTGAACCTTGGGGACTTAAATACACATTTAGCGTAGACAATCAAAATATAACCGATTTTGCAGACTACGGTGCAGTTGTATTTACAGACAAGGACGACAAGTATGCCGACGGTAGTATTACAGTAGCTGATATTATCGATAACGAAAACTCGGTAATGTTCTCTAGAGCAAGCGATACCATATATGCAAACAAGGATGATTCAACAAAGATTGATGCATTTTATGTTAATAATATGTCTGCAACAGAGTTTGGCAAAAAAACATATGTTGTATTCTTTGTAAAGAACGATAACGGAACCTATTATTCAAGCATAGTTAATAACAGCTATAATGATTTGGCAAAAACTGAAAATTCAGCGATAAGCAATTCAATAAAAAACTATTCTGATGCTCTTGTAAACTATTTCACATTAAGAAATAATGCCGCCAACCAAATCGCATAAATCTTGTAAGGAGGATGAGGTATGAAAAGAGAATATGAAGAACCAAATGCTGAAATTGAGCTTTTCACTATTGCATCTCCTATTACTACAAGTAGGTTAGGTTGGGAAGAAGAGGATGAGCGTCCGTGGTCATTGAAAAAAAGTAAGGAGATTTCATGGGAATAAATAAAAAGATTGCAATCATTCTTTGCATTGCGGTTATGGCAATAAGCGTTTGCTTCGTTGCCTGCACAGGCTCAAAGAATGACGACGAAAGTACAACAACTTCTTCTACCAAAGCATCACAGCAACAAAGCTCAATACAAGCCGACGATTCTCAAGGTCAAAGCGTTTACTACGACGGTGAGGGTGTCGGCGTTGAGCAGGAGGACGAAAAGCCATTTGGGCAACAAACAACTAAAAGCTCCGGCTCGTCTGTTTCGACAACATCAAAACAACAAAGCGGCAATAATGATGAACAGACAACCCAGAGCACAACACAAAAGGTAACCACCACACTTCCAAAAGCACCTTATCAAGAGGGCGAGTGGGGTACACCTATACAGAATTAACAAACCAAAAATTCTCCCCTTGATAATAGAAATCAAGGGGAGATTTTTTATTCCCTGTCTTCACAAACATAAGAGAATAAAAATAAGATGTTGATTTTTTATGCAAATATGTTAAGATTGAGATGGATAATGATGCTTTAATCATTAACATTGAAAGGAGCAAAATATGAAGGATTGGTACAAAAATTTAGTAGTTTATCAGATATGGCCACGCTCATTCTGTGACGGAAACGGTGACGGCATAGGTGATTTAGAGGGTGTGTTATCAAAGCTTGATTACATAAAGGATTTAGGCTGCAACTGTATTTGGTTTTCGCCGCTTTATCCATCTCCAAATGCCGATTATGGCTACGACATAGCGGATTACAAGAGCATAAATCCCGAATACGGCGACCTTGAGTTATTCAAGAAGGTGCTTAACGAGGCACACAAAAGAGATATAAAAGTCATTATGGACCTTGTGGTTAATCACACATCTGACGAGCACAAATGGTTTGTTGAGTCGAAAAATCCGAGCTCGCCGTATCACGATTATTATTTTTGGAGAGACGGCAAGCAAGGCGGAAAAAAGCCTCCAAACAACTGGCTTTCGTGCTTTGAGGGCGGTGCATGGGAAAAGGACGACAAAAACGGAAAATACTATCTTCATGTCTTTGCAAAGAAGCAGCCCGACCTAAATCACGATAACCCAAGGGTCAGAGAAGAGGTTAAGGACATAATGCGATTTTGGCTCGATATGGGCGTCGACGGATTCAGAGAGGATGTTATTACATTCATTTCGAAGAAGAAAGGACTCCCGAACGGCTTTCCTATCCCCTCTGCGTGTGGAATTGAACACTATATGGATGGTCCGCATATCCATGAGTACCTAAAGGAATATCGCGATGTTACCGACGAATACGATTGCTTTACTCTCGGAGAGGCTCCGATGATGACCCCGACAAAGGCATTAAAATATATTGACGAGAGCAACAAGGAGCTCGACCTTATGTTCCATTTTCAGCATATGGAGGCGGATTGCATTTTAGTTGATTATATCCAAAGAAAATTCAATCTTAAGAAGATGAAAAAAGCATTTTCGTCCTGGCAGGAAAAGATAAACGGAAGAGCGTGGAACACATTATATCTCGAAAACCACGACCATCCCAGAATTATCTCAAGATACGGAAGCGAGAAATACCGAGAGGAATCGGGAAAAATGCTGGCTAATATGTATATGCTTCAGCAGGGCACACCATTCGTTTATCAAGGACAGGAGTTGGGTATGCTCAACACAAGGCTCGATTCTATCGACGAATATGCTGACTGCTTTGTAAAAAACAACTACAATGTTGCTCGAAACAAGGTGCATTTAAGCGAGAAAAAATGCTGGGAATGGGCTGTAAAATCAACAAGGGACAATGCGAGAACACCTGTTCAATGGAGCGATGCGGAAAACGCCGGCTTCACTACCTCAACACCTTGGTTCCCGGTAAACAAAAACTATCACGAAATAAATGCTGAAAAGGAGCAGGCTAATCCCGACTCGATTTTGAATCATTACAAGAAGCTAATAAAATTCAAAAAAGAAAACGAGGTTGCTATCTACGGAGACTACAAGGAGCACTTCAAAAGCTCAAGCGTTCTTTATGTTTATGAGCGAAATTACAAAGGAAAGAGGCTACTTGTTATCAATTCCTTCTCGGAGAAGAATGTACCCTTTGAGGCACCAAAGGACTTTGATTTAGAGCAAGCAACGCCAATACTTTGCAATTACAAAAATCCAACCCTACAAGGCAACGGCTTTATGCTTCGTCCCTACGAAACAAGGGTATATTATTTTGAATAACAAAAAGAAAGGCATTCGAGGAAATTATCCTTGAATGCCTCAGCGTGTCGAAAAAGTTAATTTACAGATTTCGACACGCTGATAGACTGTTGAGAAATGGGCTGAATTTCGTTTTCTTGCGAGGGAAGATGTACGAGGGTACCTCGACCGAACAAAAAACGAAAAACGCAAAAATAGCTTGGATTCGATATCCAAGCTATTTTTCAATACTCTTCGGCGAACATAAAAACATCAAATGTATTTTGCACGCGACAGATAATTAATTTGTATTTTATTTCCTTATATGTGGTTCAGCCCACTTTATCGACAGTCAAAGGCATTCGAGGAAGTTATCCTTGAATGCCTTAATTCTATTATTTTGTCAACTTCTTATTAAATACTCCCTTTGGGTCCTTCAAGAGAATAATCACAAGCCAAGCTACCATTCCGATTACCACTACTGTCAAGCCCAAAAGTGAATCGTTAATGATATCAGCAAAATCCTGTGCAAAATATTCCGCACGCAATTCGATATATTCCGCTACAAAATCAACGAACCACATAAGCGACGCACCCCAATATATAAGAGAAAGAGTGCCAAGCTTATAGGTGTCTCTGTTTTCGTTTGTGTACCAAACAACAGTAGCAATAACAGCTGCGATGATTGTAATAAGTAGTGTCATTACTTTCCTCCCGGATTAAGCGGATTCCCTGCTTGATTTTTCTTTGAGCTTCTTAACCTTTACATCAGCAACTGCACAAGCTCCTGCCCACGCAGCAGTTACAAAAGCTGCCATAGAAACGCCAACGGTTGATAATTCCCGAAGCATTTCAGCGGTATCCTCAGGAGTTGCCATTGCCGTTATAAACGGTGCAAACGGTTGGATTTCTCCATGCCAAAAATGCTCAAATGCAAGAAGCAAAACGCCTCCCCAAAGCATTGAAAGAAGCCAACTTAATTTTCTTGACCACTTTACCTTTGGTTCTTCAATTCCAAAAGTCTTACCCTGTGCAAGCTTTGGTGCTTCAAGCTTCTGCTCCTTCTTCTTTGCCACAGCATAGGCAGCGGTCACAATAATTGCTTCAGCAGCCGGAACTAAAAAACAAGCCATAAAAATGTCCTCCTTTCATTTTATGTATATATTTTAGCACACTAAAGTATAGATATACAAGCCCCCCTGGGGGTTATTATTCTGCCCAAATGATTTCACATTCCTTAATTTCCTTACCCTTTGTCGACGGGCTCCAAACCTTACCGAGCGTTACACTTCCCTCCTTCGGGAGCATAGTAACCTTTGTTATTCTCGAACAATTAAAGAATGCATATTCGCCGATTTCGGTTACTGTGGACGGAATAACAATTTCGGTATGGTCGGGTAGGTCAGGTCTTCCATCCGACTTATAATTTTCAGAAAAGCAGTATGCAAACGCATCCTTTCCGATATATTCCAAGCCCTCAGGCAAATCAATCTTGTTGAGTGCTGCGGTTCTATGGAACGCCTTTTCCTCAATACGCTTTACTGTGCTCGGAATAGTAATATCCTCAACATAGTAGCATTTATAGAACGCCTTTGAACGAATTGTTTCTACACCATCCAGAATAGAATAAGTAGTCTTATTTTGTGCATCGCCGTACTTATTGAACTCAATGTCCTTTGCCGGTGGGAAATAAATAATTGTTTTCTTATCCTTCGAGTAAAGAACTCCGTCAACCGAGCAGAAATACGGATTCTGCTCATCAACTACGAATTCGGACAAATGCTGGTTATTCGTCATTGACCATTCGCCGATTGTTTCAACGTTCTTTCCGATAGTGATTTTCTTGAGTGACTCAGCGTTGAACAAGCTAAAATCAGCAATTTCCGTTACAGGAAGACCCTCGATTTCGTCAGGGACACTAATCTCTGTTCTTTCGGTTGAGTCGGTATATTTTGTTATTACAACATGATCGTCAACAATTTCGTATTCTAATTTTTGGTCGGTTGATGCCGAACATCCTGCGAACAATAACGCAACTGTAATCAAGCACAAAACCGAAGCAATAATTCTCTTAATGTTTTTCATTATGCCTCTACCTCCTCTAATACAGGTTCAGCATCAGCGATTGCATCATCAACCTCATCTGACTGTGCATCATCCGAATTTGTTGAATTTGCCTTTTCTCTTTCGGCAATTTCGGCAACATATTGATCGTGCTGGGCTCTGGTGTAGTTATAGAAAATATAAGGAACAGTGGAAATTATAAGACCAACGATAGTAAGAACGACATAAATGTTCATAATATTGCCGAAAATGGTCGAATCGAACAATACATCCCAGTCGGAGGTGTAGCCGAATTTACCGAGAACGGCAGGAGCAACAAGGCCGAGCAATACGCCGATCGGATATACAAACCATTGGAAAATATCCTGCATATTATCTGCTCTCTCGCCTGTTTTCCACTGATGATAGTCGAGAACATCGGCTGTCATATTACCGGAAATACCGTTGCTTGCGGCTGAGAATGCCGAACGAATGAACATAAACAGAAGCAAAAGCGGAACGCTCTCAAGCTTCAATGCAAGAAGATAGCCTGCTGTTACTACTATCCAAATAGAACGGAAGAACAAAATGCAGGTTCTCTTTTCGAACTTTTTAATCAGCAACGGAGTAAGGAGATTGCCGACAACACTTGAAATACCGATAAACGAAAGAATACCGATAATCCACTCAATTCTCATCTTATAGATACAAATAAAGTTGATTACGCCGTCGGATAATGAATTCCATAGACCAAATGAATTCGAAAGATTAATAATCCAAAAATACTTATTTGAAAGAAGCGACTTTGCACTCTTCTTGAATTCAATTTTCGGTGCTTCGTCCAAATTAACGCCAACTCTCTCCTTAACCTTAATGAAGGACAGACCGAGAAGAATGCTGATAAGAGAAAGAATAGGAACGAATACCCTATATGACTTGATACTCAAATAACCTCCTGTCAAAACAATCATAGCAGGAAATACGATTCTAAAGATTGAACGAAGGAAGCCGAGGAAGATTCCGCCAATAGAATAATACTTTTGACGCTCAACCATATTAGGTGTAATAAGTCCGACAATCGCTGTCGGCTTATCGCAATAAAGGAGCGAAAATCTCGCACGAAGAGTCACGAATAAATGCAAAAGAACAATCTTTGTTGTGTAATCGAGCGTCGGAGGTACAAATGCCATAGCACAGGTAAAGATTGCAACCGGAATACCATAAATCATCATAAACGGCTTATATCTTCCGTATTTTTGGGACAGCTTTGAACGCAGGAACCAGTTGACTAAACCGCCTACACCCATTACTGTCAGCATATTACCAACTATTTGAGGCAAGCCCTTTATGATACCCTCGAACGGTGCGGACGGAATAAAGTAGCAAGCAATACCGATTACCGCACAAATGATATAAGCCAATCTCGCCTTTTTCGCCTTGCTCTTATCAAGCTGACCAAGGCTTTCGAATACTGTCATAGAAATAGATTCGATATAGAGCGTTGCGTATTTTACAACCATTGCAATAATTCCTATGATTGTAAAATCCATAAGTCTGATTTCCATAATAGAGCCGCAGAAATACCCGCTCGCAAACGATACAACATCGTTGAGCAAATATGTAAATCCGCAAATACCCATTGTGCCGAAGCAATAAGAAAGGAATTCCTGAAGGTTTGTGTACTCACCCTTGGCAGGCGTATTCCATCTACTCTTCACATAATTGATTCCCTCTAGAGCCTTTTCCTTAATGTTCATAGTTTACCCCTTTTTATTTCTGTCTCTTATACACATCTGACGCTGCCGACGATACTCCTTGTG
>CAMFPZ010000022.1 GCA_945979635.1 uncultured Eubacterium sp. | reverse complement strand
GCGTCAGATGTGTATAAGAGACAGGCGTTTTCCAGATAGTATAGCATATCCTCCTCGGTTTCGCCATACTTTTTTGAAAAATCATAAAATAAAGCAAGTCTTTCCTCGATTTTATTCAATTCATCGGGATGAAAATCAACCTGATTAAGCTTTGTGGAGGTCATATCCTTTATTGTTTCGCTGGTATCCATCAAGATTTCAAGATTATCGCGAATCAGCTTAACATCATCATCGTCATCATTAAGTGAATCAATTTCCTTAATTGCACTTAAGACAAGAGAAGAAATCCCCATAGCTTCTTCATTTCCGGAAAAAGCAATACTGATATTATTCAACACATCCGAAATATTCTGCGAATTCAGTATAATATTCTTTCTTCTTTTTAGTTCTTCCCATTCTCCTACCTTTATATCAGCTTGAGTGAGCTCATTAATTTGGTAGTCTAGCAGTTCTACTTGTCTATCTCTGTCGTCAGCGTCAGATGTCAAGGATTTTAGACGCTTCCTCACAGAAAGCAAATTTGAAAAAGCAAATTTATATTCAGATAGCAAGCTATCAATATTTCCGTAAGTATCAACATATCTATAGTGATAATCCGGATTTAACAACGCCTGACTATCGTGCTGACCGTGTATATTAATCAGTCCTGAAGAAATTGCCTTGAGCATTGAAGCAGTTGCCTGAACGCCGTTTATTCTAAAAACAGACTTGCCCTGTGCACTGATTTTTCGAGAAACAAGAAGACTGTTGTCCTCTTCAGGTGCTATTCCGTATTCAGACAAAAGTTCATTGATATTGTCGTCTACATCAGTAAAATATGCACTGACAAAGGCATTTTCACAGCCTGAACGGACAAGCTCTTTTGAGGTGCGTTCACCCATAATGGCGTTTATGGAGTCAATAATTATTGATTTACCCGCACCCGTTTCACCTGTCATCGCATTAAGTCCGCTTTTAAATTCAATATCTGCTTTTTCTATTACTGCAATATTTTCAATACAAAGTGATTTAAGCATTTAACATTGTCCTTAATTTCGTAGTAAATAAATTTGCAGTTTCTTCATTTCTGCAAAGAATAAAAATAGTATCATCACCGGCAATCGAACCTAATATTTCGTCAAGGCTCATACTGTCAATAGCAGCACAAACTGCATTTGCCATACCTGTAAAACACTTTATTACTACTGTATTCATAGCATAATCAATGCTGATTATTGTATCATTAAATATACCTCCGGCACGGTGATTAATAACATCAACGCTCTTTTTTCCGGTTGAGTAAACATATCTACCCTCATCAGATAAATCCTTTACAAGTCGTAATTCCTTAATGTCTCTGGAAATAGTGGCTTGGGTCACTTCAAATCCATATTCCATTAGCAAATCCTGAAGCTCCTCTTGAGTTTCAATAGAATTTTGTGAAATCAGCTCAATTATCTTTGCATGTCTACGCTTTTTCATCAGTATCTCCTTTCGAGAAGCTTTTTATTGAGCATCTCATAGAAATTATCCGGCTTAATTTTTATTAATCTTGTAATTCTGTCGGACTTCGTTAGTTTAACAACAGAATTCGAATAAATTGGTACGCTTTGTGCTCCGTCAATGGACATATAAGCAATATTGTTCTTATCGCTGTTTACGGTTATTTCAAGCTCTCCCTCGGAAGAAAGAACAATACTTCTGTTTACTAGAGAATGAGGACAAATTGGTGTCAAAACAAAGCAACTGTTATCAGGGCTAACAACAGGGCCTCCTGCAGCCAACGAATATGCTGTTGAGCCCGTAGGCGTAGAAACAATTAGTCCGTCCGCTCTGTTGTTAGAAATATAACGTCCGTTACTCTTTACGGATATGTCGATAAGTCTCGCTAAATCGCCTCGTGTAATAACAGCGTCATTGAGACAGGTATAAGACTTTGTTACATCGTCAGTTTCAATTTGAGCATTAATCATCATACGCTTCTCGACTTCGAAATTTCCGTCCTTAAGATGCTTTAGGTAGTCAAGCTCGTCACGCTCAAGTCCACTCATAAAACCGAGTCTTCCGGCGTTAATGCCCAGAGCAAGCTTGTCATAAAACGATGCCGCTTTAGCTACATTAAGCGTCGTTCCGTCTCCGCCAACAGCGATAACTATATCGTGGCTTTCTATCAGCTCATTTTGGCTCGGAAACAAAGGCTCCTTTGCAAGCTCTTCGTTATCATTACAAGGTGCAACGGTGAATTCAATTTCAAGCTCATTCAGCTTTGTGCATATTTCACCGGTTAACTCCTTAACACCTTTATTATTCAAATTAGGAAAAACTGCTATTTTCATACTATCCCTACTAATCAAGTTCATCATGTGATGTATTTACTAATTCCTCTGCGTTTACGCTTTCACTTACAAACGGATTATTACTCTTGTTTAGGTAAATAAGGTATTCGATATTTCCTTCAGGTCCCTTAATCGGTGAAAATTGAAGTCCCATAACTGAAAATCCATTTTCAACAGAAAGTGCGATAATTCGTTGAACTACCTCAAGATGAACGCTTAATTCCCGAACAACTCCTTTTTTTCCAACCTTATCCTTTCCTGCTTCAAACTGCGGCTTAATAAGGCAAACAGCCTTTCCGTCAGCCTTCAAAAGATTGTTTAATACCGGCAATATATGCTTAAGCGATATGAACGAAACATCAACAGAAGCAAAATCAATCTCATCAGGAACCTCATTTCTTGTTACATACCTAAAATTAGTTCGTTCGAGATTTACTACTCTTTCATCTGTACGAAGCTTCCAAGCAAGCTGGCCATATCCAACATCAACAGAATAAACCTTTGTTGCACCATTTTGAAGCATACAATCTGTAAATCCGCCCGTGGAGGCACCAACATCCATACACACCATTCCGGAAAGTACGATAGGAAATTCCTGCATTGCCTTTTCAAGCTTCAGTCCGCCACGCGAAACATATTTCAGTCCCTTTCCGCGAACCTCCAGGACATCATCCTCCTTTAGCTCGTAGCCTGCCTTATCGACCTTTTGGTTATTAACATATACAATGCCCGACATAATTATTGCCTTAGCTTTTTCGCGGCTCGGTGCATAACCTCTTTCAAAAACCGCAATATCAAGTCTCGTTTTTTTTTGCATATTTATTCCTGATCGCTCAAAATTTTTATAATATGAGCCTTGTCCAAATTATAGATTTCAAATTGTCTTGCAACACTTGCCTGCTTAATAAAATCATTTCCAACACTGATGTGTCTATAATCTGCTTTAATGCCATTTTCTACAAGCAAGGAGCCGAAGCATTCACCTACACCGCCGCTTTTTATTCCCTCTTCAAAGAAATAAATGCTTTTTGCTTTCTCAAGATGATGAAAAACTCCTTTTGAAATCGGTTTTATCTTGTTCAATTTAATTATATATGTGTCCTCAAGCTCGTCCAAAGCATTAAGACAGTTAGAAAATTCTCTGCCATAGGTTACAATACATCTTGAGCAGGTCTTATCGCCGAAAATATCAAAATCCTTTCCGTCATAATGATAGTCGCTACAAACCACAGCTTCGCTTCCTCTCGGATAACGAATTGCAACCGCATTAGATTCTATATAAGCTGAATCATACATCATTTTTGTTAATTCTCGGAAGGATGCCGGTGCAAAAACTGTTAATCTCGGTACACTCATGAGATAAGCGGTATCAAATACTCCCTGGTGGCTTTCGCCATCCTCACCAACAAAGCCCGCTCTGTCGATACAAAAAATTACCTTTAATCCCTGCATTGCAACATCGTGTATAAGCTGGTCATACGACCTTTGCAGGAATGTTGAATATACTGCAAAAAAAGGAATCATTCCGT
This sequence comes from uncultured Eubacterium sp., assembly GCA_945979635.1. Taxonomy (GTDB): domain Bacteria; phylum Bacillota; class Clostridia; order Oscillospirales; family Acutalibacteraceae; genus Eubacterium_R. The sequence goes on along the minus strand of CAMFPZ010000022.1, from coordinate 5,215 downwards.
TTTTTGCAAGACCGGAAGAAAATGTAACAGCGTGTTGTTCTGCGATTCCGACATCAAAAAATCGTTTTGGAAACAGCGTAGCAAAATCATTCAGTCCGGTACCGCTGCTCATTGCGGCTGTAACAGCACAGATTCTATTATCTTCCTTTGCCATTTCTACAAGCGTCTTTCCAAACTGTGATGAAAAAGTCTCACCGCTGCTAAGAGGCTCACCTGTTTCAATATTAAATTTTCCTATGCCATGGAATTTTGAAGGATTCTTCTCGGCATAGTTATAGCCCTTGCCCTTTACTGTATTAATATGAATAAGAACAGAGTGATTATGTGCCTTTGCAACTGTCAGAACATCAATCAACGCGTCCAAATCATGACCGTCAATCGGACCATAATATCTAAAGCCTAAATCCTCGAACAAGGTACTATGGTACATCATTTTTCTTAACTTCTGGTTAGACATAGTTATAAATCTCGAAACCTGTGTACCAACAACCGGAACCTTGGACAATAGTCGGCTAACCCTTGACTTGAATGTATAGTATTTTGGTGAAATTCTAATATGATTTAGATTTCGTGCCATTGAGCCAACATTAGCACTGATAGACATATTGTTGTCGTTCAAAATAACGATTAAATTATTATTATCGTTCCCCGAATTATTCAGTGCTTCATATGCGAGTCCGCCTGTAAGTGCACCATCGCCTATAACTGCAATAACCTTTCCTTTATCTCCTTTTAACGCCTTTGCCTTTGCAAGTCCGACAGCGGAAGAGATAGATGTTGAGGAGTGACCTGACGAAAAAATATCATGTGGACTTTCAACAGGTCTTGTAAATCCGCTTATTCCGTCCTCACATCTCAAGGTAGAAAATTTATCTTTTCTGCCTGTAAGAATCTTATGAGTATAGCATTGGTGTCCGACATCAAAAACAATTTGGTCATGCGGCGAATCAAAAACCTTATGTAATGCTACAGTCAATTCAACCACGCCTAAGTTAGAGGCAAGATGTCCGCCTGTTTTTGATACAGTATCAACCATAAGCTCTCTAATTTCACCGCAAAGCTCTTCAAGCTCTGTCATATTTAGTTTTTTTATGTCCTTAGGAGAATTAACATTTTCAAGTATAGACATAAACTCAACTCTTTTCATTAAAATTCAAGCATCAGCATTCTCTATTAATAAGGTACTCGCTAAGTGCTTTCATAAATGAGTTATCCTCGAACTCATCAAGCACCTCAATGGCCTTTTGCGTCAGCTTTTCAACATCCTTTTGTGCTCGCTCAATACCAACAAGGCTAACATATGTTGTTTTATCATTTTCTTTGTCCGAGCCGACAGGCTTTCCAAGAACTGCTTCGTCGCCTTGAACATCGAGTAAGTCATCCTTAATTTGGAAGGCAGTACCGATTAAATAAGCATATCTCGAAGCAGCATTAAGCCGATTTTCGTCGGCTCCTGCGGCAATACATCCCAAAAGACAGGCTGCAGAAATAAGTGCTCCTGTCTTGAGTTTATGAACAGTCAGGAGGTCGGAAACAGTCGGGTCTCCCGATTCATATTTCAGGTCAATAACCTGACCTCCAATCATTCCGCCAACACCCGAATTTTGAGCCAAAAGACAAACAGCGTCAATATTTTTGGAGGCTTCAAGCTTTGCGGAAGAGCAAATTTCGAATGCGTGAGTTAAAAGTGCATCGCCTGCCAACAGAGCCATAGCATCTCCGTACATTTTATGACAGGAGGGATTTCCTCTTCGCATATCGTCATTATCCATACACGGTAAATCATCGTGAATAAGAGAATATGTATGAACATACTCAACAGCACACGCATAAGCCATAGCATCTTCAGTCTTTCCGCCACACATTTTACAAAACTCAAGTGTCAATATCGGACGAAGTCTTTTACCGCCGTTTGAAATAGAATATTTCATTGCTCTAACTACATCTCTCTGACCATCATTTGCGGTGGGAAGAGAATCAATCAAAGCAGTATTGATATCGGAATTATATTCATCAAGTCTTTTCTTCACATCAAGTAAAAACATTGTCTACTCCTTGTTAATTTCTGTAATTTTTGTCTTTGCATTTTTCAGCATTTCAGAGCAAAATGCTGTCAATCTTGTTCCCTCTTCAAAAAGCTTAAGGGATTCCTCCAAGGTTGCATCATTTTTCTCCAGAATTTTTACTATTTCTTCAAGGCGACTTATCGCCTGCTCATAGGTCATTTCGTTCATCTAAAGTACCTCTGTAATCTTTGAGATTATTTCTCCGTTTTTTAGCTTTGTTCTGATATTCATACCTACAGTTACTTCATTTGTATCGGTCAACGGCTTTTCAGCGAGCATAGTGAGCGAATAGCCTCTGGAAAGCACTGCAAGCGGACTCAGGGCGTTCAAAAGAGAAACCAGCCCCTTAAATTCAACATTGGATTTTTCTATTTTTTTGGCAACATAGTCATTGAGCAATTCTGAGATTGCTTCAATCTTATCCTCGTATGGTGCAAAAAAGCTTTCTGCATCCGACAAAATAGGATATGAAATTGAATCTATCTGTTGTTGACAAGACAAAATCAAATTGTTTATACACTTATCAATGTAGCTTCTAGTGTCCTTAAGGTAAGATAATTCCTTTTGGGCATCGGGGACTGCAATTTCTGCCGCAGCACTCGGAGTAGGAGCTCTCAAATCGGAAATAAAATCACAAATAGTATAATCTGTTTCGTGACCCACTGCTGAAATAATGGGCGTTTTGCAATTATACACAGCCTCGGCTACCTCAATAGTATTGAACGCCCACAAATCCTCGAGTGAGCCTCCGCCGCGACCGACAATAATTGTATCAAGACCCATTGAATCAAGAACGGCAATGTTTTTTGCAATATCAAACTTTGCCTGTTCGCCTTGTACAGCAGTCGGGGCTATGATTATTTCACAAATCGGGAATCTTCGGGAGATGATATTTTTTATATCCTCAACTGCGGCACCCATATTAGAGGTTGCCACTCCGATTCTTTGCGGATATTTCGGAATCGGCTTCTTATGTTCCTGCGAAAACCAACCTTTTTTCTCCAGTGAAGACTTCAGCTGCTCGTATGCAACAGAAAGCTCGCCGACACCTTTTGGTTGCATTGATTGTACATAAAGCTGATATGCTCCATCCCTTTCGTATACGGCAACTCGTCCAAAGCAAACGACATTCATTCCGTTTTCTGGTGTAAATCGTAATCTAGCATTATCAGCTGCAAACATTACGCATTTTAGCTGTGAAGAGCTATCCTTAATGGTAAAGTACATATGACCGCTGGAATAATAGTGCTTTAGGTTTGAAATCTCACCCGAAACATAAACATTCTGAAGCGGTGCCGCTTCGTCCAAAACAGCCTTGATATATCTATTAAGTTGTGAAACTGTTAGAGTAGTCATATACACCTGTCCTTAAGATAAGCATAAATTGCACATCCCGCCGCATTGTCGAGTGAAAATTCGGGTGCAGGAAAATAAGCATCAAAGCTCTTTTTAATTTTATTTTGAAGGAGAGAATTGGAAGATACACCGCCTGAAAAAACAACAGGAAAATCGCCGTATCTGTCAACAATTCTTACAAGCATTTCGAATATTGCGGAAGAAATATAGGTTAGGACGAATTTTGCAATATCCTCCTTGCATTCGCCTTTTTCTATAAGCTGCTTGGCCTTATTCTCTACTCCGCTTAGCGAGCAATTCATCTCTTTCATACTGGGTTTAATTTTATATTCCTTATCGCTCAATAAGGATAATCTGTCAAGCTCTTTTCCGCAGGGAAAATCCAAACCAAGCATAACTCCGGTTCTATCAATGGCCTGTCCGGCCTTTAGGTCAAGGCTTTGTGAAATTATTTCGGCACTTATAATTTCGTCCTTATGCGGAGTTACAAATAGTGCCTCCGTAGTTCCACCGCTTAAATGAAATGCAACAAAAGGCTTTTCAATAAGCTCAAGTCTATTAACGGAATATAATGAAGCCAGAATATGTCCTACCTGATGAGATGTTTCGTAAAGGGGTATATTCTGTGTTAAAGCAACAGCATTAGCCGTATTAGCACCAACAAGGAAGCATGGCATATAGCTTGAGTCAATATTTCTTGGACGAGTGCTGACTCCAACCGCCTTTATATCCGAATACTCAAAAGATTTCATAATATCAGGCATATTGACAGTATGCTGAAAAACCGCATCACTTTGCCTCAAGCCTTTTTCTCCGTGCTTAACGGTCAAAACCTTTTTTTCCTGCTTTATGTTGACTCCGTCATATGTAGCAACAGAGGTTGTATAATTACTTGTATCAAACCCGAGATACATTATTTTTCTCCCTTAATAACGGCACCTAAAATTCCGTTAATGAAGGAATAATCTCCCTCGCCTGAATATGTTTTTGCAAGCTCAACAGCTTCGTTTACTGCAACTCCATCCGGAACATCGTCAACAAACATAATTTCGTATACTGCCAATCGAAGAATTGCAAGATTAACCTTTGGCAATCTCTTTGATTTCCAGCCCTTGGAATATTTATTAATGATTTCGTCAAGCTCGTCCTTTTTTGAAGCGACGCCTTCGAAAAGCGTTCTGGAATACTCGCCGATTTGTGCAACATTCTCCTCGTAGATTTGCAACGCTTCATCGTTATTAAACAAATCCTGAAATACAAGACAAAAGGCTTGCTCTCTTTGTTCTTTTCTATTCATAAAAACTCCCAAAAAGCCGACCCTTTCGAAATATTGAGAGAGTCGGCGTAGTAAACATTATTTTTCAGTTGTTAAAGGTTCAGTTGAGTCGCCGGACTCAGGGAAATCAATGCCTGCAATAATTACATTAACCTTGCAAACAGCATTTCCTGTCATATTTTCAATAGCCTCTCGAACAGAATTTTGGATATTCTCCGAAACTGTTCTTATTTTTTTATTAGGCAAAAGGTTAATGTAGATGCTGATGTCGAGCTTATCACCGTCCTGAGATATTCTTACAGGACTCATAACCTTGAGGCTTCCTTTTTTTATTGTATTTACAACATCGGCAGGTCTATTGGAAAATGAGCTAACGCCGTCAACATCCTTTGCCGCATTTATTGCAATAGAAGCAATCGCTTCTTCTGAAATAATAAGGTTGCCTTTTTCATTTGTTTTTGTAATTTCCATAAGCATAACTCCTTTAATGTAGATGCTGATGTCGAGCTTATCACCG
>CAMFPZ010000021.1 GCA_945979635.1 uncultured Eubacterium sp. | reverse complement strand
CAATTACTCTGTTATTATTCTATATTTTATTACTTGCTCTGTCAATAAAAACGGGAGTGTATTATGAACACAAATGCAACTTATTTTGTAAACGATGAAAATACGCCGTTACGCTACGGCGAAATAAACATTATCAATCCGCCTCGTCCCAGACTTCGCGGTGAAGAATGCAAGGATGGAATAGAGGCTCTCCCTGTGTTCTGTGGCTTTTGCGGTACGGATTTTGAGCTTATGAAAATGGGAAGACAGGGTCTTCTTGACAAGAAATTTCCGCAGGGACAAACGAGACTTATAAACGGCCATGAGGGAGTAGTTTGGGTTCCGAGTGAAAACCGTTTTGCCATTGTTCTTATTCGCGGAGGAGACAGCTACGACCCGACTCGCTTCACAGAGGATGAAACATATTTTGAGTACGGGTGTGACGGGGCTGACGGAATTTTCTGTGATAAGGGCTATTTCAATCCCGATATGCTCTTGCATTTGCCAAAGAAATATGAAAGTCTTACAAGGCTTCCCTTGTCGCTGGCAAAAAAGCTGGTGTTCTCCGATCCTTACGCCTGTGCTGTATTTCAGTATGAGCGTATGTGCGATATCGGTGAGGCACAGAACTTTAGAGTTGAATTAGCAAAGAGAAAATGCGACGAAACGACTGCAAGAAAATATGCGGTTGAAGCCACATTTGATAGAGTTGTTATCTTCGGCTTGGGTACGACGGGACTTTTCATTGGCGACCAAATCAGACGAAACCAAAAGAATGCCAAAATTCTTTTTGTTGCAAGAAGTGAAGAGAATACAAAAAAAGCACAATTTGTAAAGAAAGAGCTTTCCTGTGATTATCTTTCAACCTCAGGTATGAATGAGGAACAAACATCAAAAGCTATAATCGAAAAAATAGGCGGTACTGCCACTGTTTTTGTCGGAACGAGTGGTACCGATATTGAACATAGAATTGCATTTGAGCAGGGTGTTCTCGGCTGCAACGGAATTTATAACAGCTTTTCGCTCGGACCGAAAGTAACCTATAATACAATGCCGTTTGGATTTAAAAATCAGGTTATTTTTGCCTCAATTAATTTTACACAAAAGCATATGGAAACGGCTATTGAGCTTCTATGCGAGAGCAAATTTGACAGGCTTGTTGAGCTTATTGATAAGCAAGAATTTGTAGCTGATCCGATAGACGCGTATGAGAATAAGATTTATTCCAAATCGGCACCGCTGAAAACCGCGGTTGTATGGAATAGTGAATATATGAATATGGAGGAATGATATGAAGGCAATTCAAATTATAAAGCCCGGTGAAATAAAAGTAATAGAAAAAGAAATGCCGACACCAAGTCAAGGTGAAGCATTGCTTAAAGTACTGTATTGTGGTATTTGCGGTGCCGATGTGGCATCCTATACGGGAAATCAACCGTTTACAACCTACCCAAGAATTCCGGGCCACGAATTTTCGGCACAAATTGTTGAAATTCCTGAAAATGATAAGGGGCTCAAGGCCGGAGATATTGTAACTTGTAACCCATATTTTAATTGCGGTGAATGTTATGCCTGCAAGCGTGGTATAGTTAATGCCTGCCACGATAATCAGACTATGGGCGTTCAGCGTGATGGTAGCTTCCAGGAATATATTACTATGCCTGTAGAGAGAATTATTGACGGCAAGGGCTTGTCTGCAAAGGAGCTCGCACTCATCGAGCCTTTTTCTATCAGCTGTCACGCTCTGTCCAGAGCAGAGATAAAGCAGGATGACAACCTTCTCATAATGGGAGCCGGACCAATCGGATTGTTCGCTCTTATTAAGGCGAAGTCTATGGGTGCTAATGTGCTTATTGCAGATATGCTTTCGAGCAGACTTGAGCTTGCAAAGCAGTTTGGTGCAGATTGCATTGTTAATGTAAAGGATGTTGATTTGCATACGGCTTGTAGTAAATTTACAAACTCAAACGGCTTTGATGTTTGCGTGGAAGCGTGCGGTGCACCCGAAACCTTTTTGAGCTGTATCGACGAGGCGGCTCATGGAGCAAATATTATTCTTATCGGAAACGGAAAGAGAGAAACAACCTTTGTTCATTCGATTATTCTCAAGAAGGAGCTTAATATTTTCGGTTCTCGAAATGCATATACAAAGGACTTTGAAAGTCTTATCGACCTTGTAAAAAGCGGAAATGCCGATATTGTTAAGATGATAAGCGGCGTTTATGGCGTTGAAAATGCAAGCAGTGCTTTTGATGCACTATCCCATAATGACGGATCCCTAGCAAAGCTTTTGATTAATTTTGAGGACTAGATATGAAAGAAGCTATTTTACAATTCGGTACAGGTAATTTTCTTCGTGGCTTTGCGGATTTTTTTGTTGATGCAATGAATAAGCAGGGCATATTCGACGGGAAAATTGTCGTCGTTTCTCCAACAAATTCAAGGGTTGTCGAAAAAATTAACAGCCAAGGCGGAAAATATAATCTCATACTTCGAGGAATAGAAAACGGATCGGAGCTTTGCGAAAGAACGGAAATTAATTCTATCTCTCGGGCAATAAATCCTTATGCCGATTTTGATGAATATATAAAGCTTGCGTCAAGCTCGGATTTGCGTTTTATTATTTCAAATACTACCGAGGCAGGTATTTGCTTTGATGATACCTGCAAATTAACCGATAGACCTGCTTCATCCTTTCCTGCAAAGCTGACACAGCTTTTGCACAAAAGATATGAGCAAAATCTTGGCGGATTTGTTATTCTTGCCTGTGAGCTAATAGAAAATAACGGCAGTGAGCTGAAGAATTGCGTGCTGAAATATGCAAGCCTTTGGAATTTAGACAATGGGTTTGTTGATTGGATAAATAATGAAAACACCTTCTGTAATACACTTGTTGACAGAATTGTAACGGGTTATCCAACCGATGAGGCGAACAGAATATTTGACGAAATCGGCTATTGCGATTCTCTTCTTGATACTGCCGAGCCCTATCATTTGTGGGTTATTGAGGGCAATTTTGAAGATGAACTTCCGCTGAAGAGAGCGGGCTTCAATGTGATTTGGACCGACGATGTTGCACCGTATAAAAAAATGAAGGTTCGTATTTTGAACGGATCTCATACATCGCTCGTTTTTCCGTCGCTCTTGTGCGGAGTCGAGGCTGTTGGCGACAGTCTGAAGGACGAGCTTCTTTGCTCGTTCTTGCATAAGTGTCTGTTTGGGTATATTATGCCAATGCTGGATGACACCGACGAGATAAAAGCATTTTCAAATGCTGTGCTTGAACGCTTTGCAAATCCGTATATCAGACATTTGTGGAAATCAATTTCGCTTAATTCCGTAAGTAAATTTACTGCCAGAGTATTGCCGACAGTGAATGATTATATTGCTGACGAAATTGTACCGAAGCCGCTTGCTTTTTCGTTGGCGTGCTTGATTGAATACTACAAAAATAATACCGTTCAGGACGATGAAGCTGCAGTTGAGTTTATTAAGAATAACAGCATCGAGGCAATTCTTTCTAATGCTCAATTATGGGGTGATGACTTGAGCAAAATGCTTGGGGTTGTGAAAGATAGCCTTGAAAGAATACATACCGACGGAATTAGGGAGGCAATCAAATGGAGTATGTCTTGATTAACGAAAAAGACAATGTTAAGGTTTGCCTTGAGAATGGTCATAAGTATGCAATCAGAGATGTTACAGCAGGTGAGCAGATTATCAAATACGGTTTTCCTATCGGCGTTGCAAGCGAGAATATCCGCACCGGAGAGCAGGTTCATAGTCATAACCTTAAGACAGGATTATCGGGTACATTGGAATACATTTATTCTCCAAAGCTTGAAAAAAGTGAAAAAATTGCTTCGCCAACCATTCAGGCATATGTTAGAAAAAACGGTGAAATCGGAATAAGAAACGATGTTTGGATTATTCCGACCGTTGGGTGCGTGAACGGAATTGCAAAAAGAATTGCTGAAATAACAGGTGCTTTTTGTCTGTCTCATCCCTATGGTTGCAGTCAACTCGGGGATGATATGCTGGTTACCCAAAGGGTGCTTGCAGGACTTGTTCAGCATCCTAATGCCGGAGGTGTGCTTATCCTCGGCTTGGGATGTGAAAATAATAATATCACCGAGTTCAAAAGTGCACTCGGAGAGTTTGACGGCGAGCGTGTGAGATTCTTGAATTCGCAGGATTCTTTCGACGAAATTCAAGAGGGAGTTAATATCGTGAATGAACTGAAGGCTCTTGCAGATAATGATAAGCGTGAGTCGGTTTCCTTGTCTAGGCTGAAAATCGGATTGAAATGCGGCGGTAGTGACGGACTTTCGGGAATAACCGCTAATCCTCTTTGCGGAAAAATCACCGATAAGATTGTTGCTATGGGTGGCTCGGCTGTTCTTACCGAGGTTCCCGAAATGTTCGGTGCAGAGCAAATTTTGATGAATCGTTGCGTTGACGTAAATGTGTTTAATAAAACCGTGAATCTAATTAGTGACTATAAGGAATATTTTATTTCTCATAATCAACCGGTCAGCGAGAACCCGTCTCCGGGCAATAAGGAGGGCGGAATAACAACCCTTGAAGAAAAATCGCTGGGTTGTGTGCAAAAGGGCGGGAAAGCTCCCGTAACGGATGTTCTTGATTATGGAGATACTGTGTCGAAGTCGGGCTTGAATCTGCTAAATGGTCCGGGAAATGATATTGTTGCCGTGACAAATTTAACCGCTGTGGGATGTCATCTTATTCTTTTTACTACAGGACGGGGAACTCCGCTCGGTGCTCCTGTTCCTACCATAAAGATTTCGACTAATTCGACCTTGGCAAAAAGAAAGAATAATTGGATTGACCTTGATGCCCAAACGAGTGACGATAACGCTTTGCTGGACTTGATTATAGCAACGGCAAACGGAAAAGAAACAAAGAACGAAAAAAACGATTTTCGCGAAATCGCAATTTTCAAAAACGGAGTAACATTATGATTATTGACGCTCATTGCCATTTGTGGAAGAAACAAAACGGTATGGTAAATGGTAAGCCTGTTTTTCCTGTCGGTAACGGCAAGAGTAATTTCGGCGGTGAAATTCACCAAATGATGCCTCCTTATATGATTGATGACGAAAACACGGTTGAACGCTTTCTTGCCAATATGGACTATGCAGGCGTAAATGGTGCAGTCGTAACTCAGGAGGAAATTGACGGAAATCAGGATGCTTATTTGCTCTCGGCAAAGGAAAAATATCCAAATCGTATAAAGGTTTGCTCTCTCTATGAGGAGGGTAAGCCGTATAATATTGACGGGTTCGACGGCATAAAGCTTTGTGCCTGCCGTATAAAAACCCAAGACCTTACAAAGCATTTTGAGGTCTTTGAAAACGCAAATAAAGCAGGAAAATTCATTTCAATCGATCTGTCAGACGGCGATGCCCAAACAGGCTCGCTCAAGGAAATTATCGAACAACTTCCTGATTTGAAAATCGCAATAGGACATTTCGGAATGGTAACACGACAGGGCTGGATTGAGCAGATTAAGCTTGCACGATATAAAAATGTTTTCGTAGAAAGCGGCGGAATAACATGGCTCTTTAACAGCGAGTTTTATCCCTATCCGTCTGCAATCAGGTCAATAAGAGAGGCTATCGAAATTTGTGGAGTGGATAAGCTTATGTGGGGAAGCGACTATCCTCGCACAATGGTAGAAATTACATATAAAATGTCCTTCGATTTTATCCAAAAATCGTCCTTGCTTTCCGATGAGGAAAAAACAAAATTCCTTTTCGAGAATGCAAAGTCCTTCTATTCATTTGATGATTTGCCTGAGTTACCAAAAATTCCTCATATGCTGTAAATATAAACAAACATAAGTATAAAAATAGTTATTTAGACATCCTGATTTGTTTTTCAGGATGTCTTTTATATTGTTCTTGATAAATATTTTAGAATGTTATATAATATATTGATTATAATTTTTTAGGAAATGATTCTTATGGCAGATTTCAAACTTGTTAGTAATTATAAGCCGACAGGCGACCAGCCTCAGGCTATTGATTCGCTCGTTGAGGGTGTTCTTAGGGGAGACAGGGAGCAAACCCTGATGGGTGTTACAGGTTCCGGAAAAACCTTTACAATGGCGAATATTATCCAAAGGGTGAATAGACCTACCCTCGTTTTGGCTCATAATAAGACCCTTGCAGCACAGCTTTGCAGTGAATTCAAGGAGTTCTTTCCCGAAAATGCGGTTGAGTATTTTGTGTCCTATTACGATTATTATCAGCCGGAGGCTTATGTGCCTACAACCGACACATATATAGAAAAGGATTCTTCAATAAATGACGAAATAGACAAGCTTCGTCATAGTGCAACTGCGGCTCTTTCCGAGCGTAGGGATGTAATTATAGTTGCTTCTGTTTCGTGTATTTATTCAATCGGTAATCCTATTGATTATCATAGTATGGTCATTTCGCTTCGACAGGGTATGCAAAAGGATAGGGATGAGCTTATTCATAAGCTTGTCGAAATTCAATATGAACGAAATGATATTAATTTTGTTCGTAATAAATTCCGAGTTAGAGGCGATACTGTCGAAATTTATCCTGCTGCCAGCTCAGGAAAGGCTATCCGTGTTGAATTTTTCGGCGATGAAATTGACCGAATTTGCGAGATTAATCCGCTGACAGGTAAGGTGGAAAGTGTTGTTTCCTCCTGTGTTATTTATCCTGCCTCGCATTATGTTATCAGCCGCGAAAAGCTTAATATGGCACTAAAGCAGATTTATGACGAAATGGTTGAGCGAGTAAAATATTTTGAGGCTAACGGAAAACTCCTCGAGGCACAGCGTATTAAGGAACGCACAATGAACGATATTGAAATGCTCGAGGAAACAGGCTTTTGCAAGGGTATTGAGAATTATTCCCGTATTATGAGCGAACGCAAGCCGGGCGAGGCTCCGTTTACGCTTATTGATTATTTTCCTGATGATTTTCTTTTGTTTGTTGACGAAAGTCATGTTATGCTTCCGCAGGTTAGAGGAATGTATGGCGGCGATCGTTCGAGAAAGGCGAGCTTGATTGATTACGGCTTTCGTTTGCCGTCTGCGTTTGATAACAGACCATTGACCTTTGATGAGTTTTATTCAAAAATCAATCAGGTGATTTTTACCTCGGCAACTCCGGGTGAATTCGAAAAGGATGCCTCTACCCAAATTGTTGAGCAGATTATTCGACCGACAGGTCTGGTTGACCCGATTATTACGGTTAAGCCTACAGAGGATCAAATGGACGACCTTCTCTCCGAGATTAATATTCGCGTCGAGCGTGGCGAAAGAACACTTGTAACAACCCTGACCAAGAAGATGGCAGAGGATTTGACTACCTATTTGGAAGGCTTTGATGTTAAGGTTCGATATATGCACCACGATGTTGATACTATAGAGCGTATGGAGATTATTCGAGATTTGCGACTCGGAAAGTTCGATGTTCTTGTGGGAATTAACCTTCTTCGTGAGGGACTTGACATTCCCGAGGTTTCTCTTGTCGCTATTCTTGATGCCGATAAGGAGGGCTTCCTTCGTAGCGAAACCTCATTGGTTCAAACAATCGGTCGTGCTGCCCGTAACGAAAACGGTGAAGTTATTATGTATGCCGACAGCGTCACTCCGTCGATGGAGCGTGCAATAAGCGAAACTGTTCGCCGCCGCGAGATTCAGCAAAAATATAACAAGGAGCATAATATAACTCCGAAAACCATAAAGAAAGATGTTCGCCAGGTTATCGAAATAACCTCCAAGGAAGTTCTCGATAAGCATAATAAGCGAATGACCGCAAAGGAGCGTAGGGTGCTAATCGAAAAGCTTACACGCGAAATGAAGGAGGCTGCAGCTATGCTTGAATTCGAGCATGCCGCTTTCTTGAGAGATAAGATAAAGGAATTAGAGACCGAATGAAAAAGCTATTTAGTGATAAAGGATTTTGGAAAACATCGTTTAAGCTGACTGTTCCTGTTGCATTACAAAATTTGCTCACAGGCTCCTTTTCGCTCGTTGATACATTGCTTGTCAGCTCGCTCGGAACAATTGCTCTTTCCTCTGTCGGAATGAGTGGCCAGTGGGCTTGGCTTATGAATATGATTTTAGTCGGCTTTTGTTCTGCGACGACTCTTTTTGTTTCACAGTATTGGGGCATAAAGGACGATAAAAGTATTCGCCATTATAGCGGAATTTCAATTATGCTTTGCTTTGGCGTTTCGCTTGCATTTACTGTTGCAAGCCTGTTTTTTCCTGAATTTGTAATTGGTATGTTTAACAAAAATGCCGATGTTATCTCGATGGGTGCGGCATATATAAGAATTGCCTCGCTTTCTTATATTCCAATTGCAATGACGAATATTCTTGCTGCGGTTTTGCGTGCTGTTGAAAATGTTAAGCTGCCTATGTATGTGTCGGCTGCAACAACGCTCTTGAATATTTTTCTTGATTATGCTCTCATTTTCGGAAAATGCGGATTTCCTGAGCTTGGAATAAAGGGAGCCGCCGTTGCAACTGTTTTTTCTGCTTGGTTAGGTGTTGGCGTTATTGTTGTAATATCGGTTTTTCAGCACAATATATTAGTAACGAAATCAAGGTTGTTTCTCAAATTTAATAGGAATGAACTGAAACAGTATATCAAAAAAGCCACTCCCGTTGTCATAAATGAGGGTATGTGGGGATTTGGAACATTTATTTTTAATGTTGTCTTCGGTAATATGGGTTATGAATATTTTTCAGCACTTACTATTATTCGAAGCTTTGAGAATGTAGCATTTGTTATATTCATCGGTATAACGAGTGCTGCCTCTGTTATGATTGGAAAATCAATCGGCAAGGGTGAGGTTAAACGTGGTATAGAGGATTCGAAGCGATTTTCGGTTATTGTTCCCGTATTAGCTGTTATTATTTCTGTGTTGATAGTTGTGTTTAGAGCACAGCTTGTCGGTGTGTTTAATTTGGGAAGCAATATTTCGCCGTTGGCATTGGAAACGGCGTATACCCTGATGATTTTCTATGCACTCGCATTTCCGCTTCGAATGTTTGCTTTTCTTCAAATTGTTGCAATATTCAGAGCGGGAGGCGAAACTGTTACCGGTGCAAAGGCGGAGCTTGCGTGTTTGTGGCTTTTGTCAATTCCGGCAACGCTCATTGCCGTTTATGTCCTAAAGGTACCTTTTGTTATCGCATATCTCGTTATGTATATTTTCGAGGATGTTCCGAAGGTAATATTCTGTATAAGAT
>CAMFPZ010000020.1 GCA_945979635.1 uncultured Eubacterium sp. | reverse complement strand
ACACTACGCCACCGGTTACAAAAATATATTTCGACATAAATTCCCTCTCCTTTCGATAGGCAATAAAGAGTGATCCGAACCGTGGTTCAAATTGTGCTGATTTGCCATTATTCTTTATTGCCTATCCTGATTCTTACCTTTTAATCCAATACCTGATAATACGAAGAAATCTTATTCAGCTTTTCCTCGAATTTATCCTTCGGCTGTTCCTTGGGCACCTCAACAGGATAAAGTCCCGTAAAGCAGCCGTCACAAAAGCCTACCGAGGCTTCCTCTGCCAGCTTATGAGTCGCTTCGACGGACAAATATGCAAGGCTGTCTACACCTATCTCTTTTGCAATTTCATCCACCGTTTCATATTGGCAGGCAATGAGATTTTCCTCACTGTCAACATCCGTACCGAAATAGCAGGGATGCTTAAACGGCGGAGAGGACACTCTCATATGAACCTCGCTTGCACCTGCCTCGCGAAGCAGACTAACTATTCTCGCACAGGTTGTACCGCGAACAATCGAGTCATCAATCATAATAACTCTCTTGCCCTTTATATTTTCCTTAATAACATTCAGCTTAATTCTCACAGCATCTTCACGCTGGTTTTGGTTGGGCTGAATAAAGCTTCTGCCTATATATCTGTTTTTAATAAAGCCTATACCATAGGGTATTGAGCTTTCGTTAGCATAGCCGAGAGCCGCATCCAAGCCGCTATCCGGTACTCCGATAACAATATCGGCGTCAACAGGACTCTCCTTTGCAAGAAAGGCTCCCGCTCTCATCCTTGCATGCTCAACAGACGCACCATCTATCACGCTATCCGGTCTTGCAAAATAGATATATTCGAAAACGCAAAGGCTTCCTTTATTTCCACAATGATTTTTATTTGAATGAATTCCCTGCATATCAATAGTCACAATTTCGCCGGGGAGAACATCCCTAACAAAGCTTGCACCGATTGCGTCCAATGCACACGATTCACTGCTGACGCACCATGCACCATCATTCGTTTTTCCTATACAAAGCGGTCTAAATCCATTTGGGTCACGAAATGCAATCATCTTCGTAGCCGTCATAACTATACAGGAATATGCTCCCTTCAGGTTTGGCATTGTCTTTTCGATTGCTTCCTCCGTGCTTTTGCTGTAAAGACGATTGGAAACAATCGTATAGGCAATTGATTCAGTATCGCTTGTACCGTGGAAAATCCCTCCGTTAAGCTCAAAGCTTCTTCTTATATCCGCCGCATTAACGAGATTTCCGTTATGAGCAAGAGCAAGGTTGCCCTTAATATGGCGAATAACAAGAGGTTGAATATTATTAATATTCTTTCCACCCGTTGTCGAATAACGAACATGGCCTATCGCCATATTGCCCATACCTAAATGCTCAAGTCTGTCCCTTGTAAACACATCGGGAACAAGCCCGTTCCCCTTATAATGGGCAAAAACGCCATCGTCGTTTATTGCAATACCGCAGCTTTCCTGTCCTCTGTGCTGAAGTGCATAAAGTGCTAAATACACAGATTGAGCAACATAGGAGGTTTTTGTTTCAAAAATGCCAAATACTCCGCATTCCTCGTGTAAATTATTAAACATAAGCTTCCTCCGTCAACGCTAATTTGGTGTATAAAGATTTGCGTATGGACGGGATGTTGCAGGAACAAGCTTTCTAAACGGCTTCGACATAATCGTATCATAATCGGCATCAAAGTATTTGCAATACTTTTTCACATAGGACTTAAGCTCTGCTTCATCGTCATCGTTCAGCCTTTCAACCTTGATATTATCGCTCAAATTCTTACTCGGAAACGAGCCTCTTACAAAGATTTTTCCGCCGTGCATACCGCTTGCACAATGGGTTCCGAAAAGCTTTTCGCCTCTTTTTAAATTCAGTCCGAGCAAAACAATCGTTCCCCCTGCCATATATTCTCCAAGGAAGGATCCGGCGTTTTGACCGATAACCAAAACGGGACGCATATCACGAAATTCCTTCATATGAATACCGCCGCGGCAAGCAACATTATCCTTTATGTAAATTTGGCCATCACGCATACCATATCCCATTGCATCTCCGCTATGGCCGTGAACAACAATTTCCCCGCCGTTCATTGTGTTTCCGACAGCATCTTGGCAATTTCCGTAAACAACAACCTTTCCGCCGTTGAGATAGCACGCCATATCATTTCCAGGTGTTCCGAAAACCTCTATGGTCTTGCCCTCATCGAGAGCACATCCGATATATCGCTGACCATTTACATCCTTAACTACACACTTATTTTTTTTCGAGAGAACGGATTTGATTTCGGCATTAACCTCTTCATATCTTCGAAGTCCGGCTTCTATCATAATCTAACCCCCTCCTTACTTCCTGTCAGTCTTTCTGTACGGACATCCCTGCTGAACATAAACAGGCTCGGTGTATCCATAATATCACACTGAAGCTCATTAATATTTGTTCTATTCTTAATCAAATCGGTATATATTCCGGCATTTGAGCTTGAATTAATGAGAACGAAGCCGACCAGTCTATCACCCTCAAAAATCAGTCTTTTATATTCATCGCCGTTTGCTTTGATTTTGTCGCAATACTGCTCTGCACTTGCATTTATCAATCCACAGGTACAGATTCGCAATCCGTAAAAATCAATGGCATTAACCGAATAAGTTGCATCAATAACTTCATTGCCTCCTGACATTTGGGAACCGGCAACTGCACCCTGCTGTACTGCATTAGGCCAAAGAGCAATAATTTTGCTCACGCCGTCAAGCATATCGGTTGAAACGCAGCAATCACCGCAGGCATAAATGCTTTCATCAGAGGTTTGCATAGTTTTTGTATTAGTAATAATACCTCTGTTTACCTCAAGCTCTGCCTTTTCGGCAAGTGAGGTTTCGGGTCGAACGCCAACGGCAATAACAAGCATATCGCATTTCAGCTCCTTGCCGTTCTTCAAAATAACAGATGTAATTCGCTTCCCTCTTGATTTTGCTTCGACAATAGTATTATTAAGATGAAATTTTACTCCACCCTCATTTTCAATATGCTTTTTCACAATCTTCGAGGATTTTTCATCAAGAATTGACGGCAAAATACGAGGTGCAAATTCTACAACATCAACGCTCTTGCAGATTTTTGATAAGCCCTCTGCCGCCTTCATTCCGATTAATCCGCCACCAACAACAACAGCTCTTGTGTCCTTGTTAGCCGTCTGCTTTATTTTCTTTGCCGATTCAAAATCCATAAAGGTATAGACATTTTCCTTTGAATCAACATTTTTCATCGGCGGAACAAACGGTCTTGAGCCTGTTGCGAGACATAGTTTATCATAGCTAAAGCTTTTTCTGCCTGCTTTAACAAGCTTACGCTTTCGGTCGATAGATGTAATCTCCGTGTCGGTAACAACATTAATATTATTCGTCCTGTAAAAGCTCTGCTTTCGAAGCTGCATATCGCCTTGAGCAACCCTACCCTTGAGATAATAGCTTATTGACGGGCGTGAATACGGAAGATATTTTTCCTTGGTTATTATTGTTATTTCGCCCGATTTGTCATTTTTTCTAATAGCCTCGGCAGTTGAAAGTCCTGCAGCAGATGCTCCGATAATAATATATTTCATCATTCTGCACCTCCTACCTCAAGATAAACAAGTGCTTTATTCGGACAATTCTTCACACAGGCAGGCATATCCTTGCCTTGGCATAAATCACATTTTACTGCATACGAGCCTGTTTTTATACATCCTACCGGACAAACTGCCAAACAAGTCATACATCCTATACATTTGCTTTCGTCCACACTGACAACGCCGGTTCTTTTATCCTTTTGCATAGCACCTGTGATACACGCCTTTACGCAGGCAGGGTCGTCACAATGACGGCAATTTACAGCGGCACTGGCATCTCTGTCGCCATAAACCGATATTCTCGAAACGGGAGCCGGCTGCTCGTATTTATTCGCCTTTAGTACATCCTTTGATTGAGAATGAGCAGTTTTGCAATAAACCTCACACAAGCGGCAGTTAACGCAAAGCTCTTCTCGTGCAAAAACCTTTTTCATATAACTACCTCCTATTCTCCTGCATGCTTAATGCCCAAAATTTCCAGCTCCTTTTCGCTCAAGCCTATACCTCGAAGCATAAGCCTGTTTCCGCGAAGCGAGTCAATTGAATTTATTCCCATACCGCCCATAATCTCCTTAATTTCGTGGTTCCAGGCGTTAATAAGGTTTTCCACTCTTTGGTGGGCTATTTCAGGATTAAGGCGTTTTGTTAAATCAGGTCTTTGAGTTGCGATGCCCCAATTACACTTGCCGGTATTACAGGTCTGACACATATGACAACCCATAGCAATTAGAGGAGCCGAAGCAATATAGCAGGCATCCGCACCAAGAGCAATCGCCTTTACTATATCACTCGAGCAACGAAACGAGCC
The DNA here is from genome assembly GCA_945979635.1 of uncultured Eubacterium sp. Classification (GTDB taxonomy): domain Bacteria; phylum Bacillota; class Clostridia; order Oscillospirales; family Acutalibacteraceae; genus Eubacterium_R. Next base: position 4,911 of record CAMFPZ010000020.1, on the reverse strand, counting down.
CGCCGCAACAAGCGAAACAGTCGAACGAATACCCTCGTCACGCAATCTTTGGTCGGCTGCCGCTAAGGCAAGCTCAATCGGTATTCCGACATTATCGCGAATACGCGTAGGAGCCGCACCTGTTCCTCCTCTATACCCATCAATTACTACAATATCCGCACCTGCTCTGGCACAGCCCGAGGCGATTGCGGCAACATTATGAACAGCAGCTATTTTTACGGAAACAGGCTTCTTACCATCAGTTGCCTGCTTCAAGCTCCAAATAAGCTGGCGTAAATCCTCGATGGAATAAATATCGTGGTGGGGAGCGGGAGAGATTGCATCGGAGCCCTCGGGAATCATACGAGCGTTAGAAACTTCAACATTAACCTTTTCTCCCGGAAGATGACCTCCTATACCCGGTTTTGCACCCTGACCGATTTTTATTTCTACGAATTTGCAATTATTCAAATATCCCTTGTGAACGCCGAATCTGCCGGACGCAACCTGAACAACGGCATAATCTCCGTATTCCTCGAGGTCCGGATGAAGACCGCCCTCACCTGTATTGAACAGTGTTCCGAGATTTTTCGCCGCAATGGCAAGAGATTTTTGAGCATTCAGCGAAATTGAACCAAAGCTCATAGCCGAAAACATAATCGGCATTTCAATCATAACCTGAGGCGGCATTTTTACGGTCGACTTACCCTTTTTTTCAACCTCGATTTTTTCGGGCTTGCGTCCTAAAATAGTCCTAATCTCCATAGGCTCGCGAAGAGGGTCGATGGACGGATTGGTAACCTGCGAGGCATTGAGCAAAATTTTGTCCCAATAAATCGGATACGGCTTTGGATTACCCATAGCCGAAAGCAGGGTTGAGCCGGTATTAGCCTGACGACAAATCTCCTGCTGATATTGAGCAGTCCAATTCGCATTTTCTCGATAGTCGCAAACATATTTTTCTATTCTTAATGCACCTGTCGGACACAAATCAACGCATCTGTGGCACGCTACGCATTCGTTCGAATTTGCCAAGACTGTTTTTTGGTCATCGGCGAAATAATGACATTCATTTGAGCATTGTCTGACACAGCATCCGCAATTTATACAAAGCTCCTTATCACGAACTATGGTAAATCTTCTTGGAATATAATTTATCATTAGTAGTCAACCTCCTCTTCATCAATTTCGAGAGGAATGAAAACAGGTTGAGCACCCGACACTGACCATACCCTTTCAGGGTCGGGACAAATTATTCTAATTGCCGATTCCTCACTTGCAAAATATGCTCGGTCGCCCTTTGTTGCGGCCGTCAACGAACGAAGCTTGAGTCTGTCGTTTATTGCGAGCAGGCCTTTATTTGAGCCAAGGATAACAGAAAACGGACCATTAACAAGAGCACCGCTGTATATTGCTCGAAGGTTAGTAAAATATTCCTTTTTTTCGTCGTCCATTCTGTCAATCTCATCCCATTCGGGTGCTGTCAAAACATCAGCGGCAACCTCAATCGGAAGATTATGATGACGCAACAGATGGTCGAACAAATATGTAATAACCTCCGTGTCAGTTTGCATTGTACAAATATATCCGAATTGCTCGATATATCTCCTATTTGCATCATAGGACGAAATTTCGCCGTTATGAACTATTGACCAATCGAGAATATTAAACGGATGTGAGCCACCCCACCATCCCGGAGTATTTGTCGGAAATCTTCCGTGAGCAGTCCAAAGATAAGCATCATATTGGTCGAGCATATAAAACTCACCGACATCCTCGGGATAGCCCACCGCCTTAAAGCAGCCCATATTCTTTCCGCTCGAAAAGATATACGCACCATCAATGGAATTATTCACATATGTTACGCACTGTGCAACATATTCAAGCTCATCCAAGCGGGCATTCTTCATTCTTACTCTATTTGCCTTTCCGAAATAACGCCAAATATCAGGTCCGTTTTCTATGCTTTGAACCTGTCGAGTAGGTATTTTTTCGGCAACATCTATATTAAAATGCTTAAACAGGTATTCCTCACACGCCTTTTTTGCCTCAACGCTGTCGTAGAATACATGAATGGCATATTCGTCTTTGTGTTCAGGATAAATTCCGTAAGCAGCAAAACCGCCTCCGAGTCCGTTTGACCTATCGTGCATAAGTGCAATAGATTTTATAATTTCAGAACCGTTTATTTTATTGCCCTTTCTGTCGATAATAGCGGCAATAGCACATCCTGAAGGAATTCGAATTTGTCCCTCTCTTAACATATTTTTTCTCCTTAATTAAAATATATAAAACCCATTAGGGCGAACTGTGTTCGCCCTGTAGGTTCATACTGAATTAATTCTTATTCATCATCAACGCCCTGTAATGCATCATATCCGTGCTCACCGGTACGAACCTTAACAACATCGTCAACATCATAAACGAAGATTTTTCCATCGCCGATATTTCCGGTATAAAGCACTGATCTTGCAGCCTCAATAACCTTATTAACAGGCACTGCAGACACAACCATTTCCAGCTTCATCTTCGGATGAAGACTCATTTCCTCAATCTCAACACCACGGTACTTTCTTATATGTCCCTTTTGGACTCCGCAGCCCATAACATTTGTTACTGTCATACCTGTAACGCCGATTGAATTCATAGCCTCCTTGAGCTCCTCAAACTTTGATGGATTGAAAATCATAACAATCTTGGAAAGAACAGCATCCGTCTTTGTTGTAAAGGTTTCAACAGGAACTGCCTTTTCAACTGATTGAGCAGGAGCAGCCGAATTGCCCGAAGAAATAAGGATATTTGCAGGAACAAAATCCGCATAAGCAGATGGAAGATTGTGTTCTGTTGCATCAAGTCCCTTAATTTCCTCCTCGGCAGAAACGCGAAGACCGTTCGTCTTCTTGATAAGAGCAAATACGACAATCATCATTACGGTAGTCCAAGCCGCAACCGCAAGGAATCCAACAAGCTGAATACCCAACTGCTTAAAGCCACCGCCATAGAACAGGCCCTTGCCTACTCCGTCGTAGCCTGTCGAGAATAAGCCAACCGCAATAGTACCCCAAATTCCGTTTGCCATATGTACACCTACAGCACCGACAGGGTCATCGATATGAAATTTCTTGTCGAGAAGCTCAACGACAACAACAACAAGGATACCTGAAACGGCACCGATAATGATTGAACCAAGTGCGTTCACACAATCGCAGGGTGCCGTAATCGCAACCAATCCTGCAAGCGAAGCATTAAGTGACATAGAAACATCCGGCTTGCCATCCTTTATCCATGTGAATATCATAGTAACAACTGTCGCAACCGCCGGTGCAAGAGTTGTTGTTAGGAATATTGAGGCGAGAGTCTCAATATCTGTTGCAGCCGCACCATTGAATCCATACCAGCCGAACCAAAGGATGAATACACCGAGAGCACCAAGAGTCAATGAATGTCCCGGAATAGCCTTTGCCTTTTTCTTTCCTGTCTTCTTATCAACAGAATACTTTCCGATACGGGGACCAAGAAAAATTGCTCCGATAAGGGCAGCGATACCGCCAACCATATGAATAGCAGTTGAGCCTGCATAATCGTGGAATCCCATTTGAGCAAGCCAGCCGTTGCTGTTCCAAATCCAGCCTGCCTCGATAGGGTAAACAACAGCAGAAATTACTGCCGAGTAAATACAATACGAGCTGAATTTTGTTCTTTCTGCCATAGCACCGGAAACGATAGTAGCTGCTGTGGCACAAAAAACAAGATTGAAAACAAAGTTCGACCAATCACCGCTCGATCCTGAATAATCTGTCAAAAGATTGAGATTAGGTAAGCCAAACAGTCCGGCAATATAATCCTCGCTGAACATAAGGCTGTATCCCAAAACAATAAACATAACAGAGCCGATACAGAAATCCATAAGATTTTTCATTATGATATTTCCTGCATTCTTTGCTCTTGTGAATCCGCTTTCAACCATCGCGAATCCACATTGCATAAAGAACACAAGAGCTGCACCAATCAAAAACCAGACTCCAAAAACATTTTCACTGATTGCTGTTAAAATTGAATCACTCATAGCTAAATTCTCCTGTAATTTGTTATAGACAAAGTATTATATTTCTCGGCGGTACAAAAAATTCCGCAAAAACCGCCGCGAACTTTTTTATTCATCAGCACCCTTGGATAAGTCTCCAAAGGTGCTGACTTTTGACGGCTATTTATTAGCCGCAAGAGAGGGCAAATTAATAATTAATCATATATCTGTCAATTTCCCATTGTGAAACAGCGGTCTTATAGCTGTCCCATTCAGCCTTCTTACCTGAAATATAGTTATTGAAAACATGGTTGCCGAGAGTTTCGCGAATGAACTCATCAGCCTCGGCAGCTTCGATAGCCTCGGCAAGTGTGCCCGGAAGACACTCAATTCCCGCTTCCTTAAGCTCCTGTGCAGAAAGCTCAAAAACATTCTCATCGTATGCAGGAGCCGGCTTCAAGCCCTTCTTAATTCCATCAAGACCAGCCGCAAGACAAAGTGCCATTTCAAGATATGGATTGCAGGTTGGATCAGGACAACGAAGCTCAACTCTTGTTCCCTTGCCGCGAGAAGCAGGAATACGAACAAGACAACTTCTGTTAGAGGTAGACCATACAAGATAGGAAGGAGCCTCATATCCCGGAACCAATCTCTTATATGAATTAACTGTTGGATTAGAAACAGCAGCAATACCCTTGATGTGAGCCATAATACCTGCGATAAAGCTATATGCAATATCGGAAAGTCCTAATTCACCATTCGGGTCATCAAAAACATTCTTTCCTGTTTTTAGGTCATAGAGTGACATATTTGTATGCATACCCGAACCATTGATGCCCTCAATAGGCTTCGCCATAAAGGTTGCGTGGAGATGATGCTTCGTTGCATATGTTTTTACAACATGCTTG
>CAMFPZ010000019.1 GCA_945979635.1 uncultured Eubacterium sp. | reverse complement strand
ATTATACAATATGATACAATTATAACAATATCTTGCAAAACTTGTTGAAATTTTTTTGTTTTTGTGCATAATTAATTATATAAAGTGCAGAACAATATGTGCAAAATTCAGAAAGGGAAACAACTATGAAATGTGCAATAATTCTTGCCGGAGGCAAGGGAACAAGAATGAAGACCGACTCACCGAAGGTTATGTGTGAGGTTATCTTTGAGCCTATGATAAAATATGTTGTCGACGCAGTAAAAGAGGCGGGAGCCGAGGATATTTGCGTTATCACAGGATATCGTCACGAGGTTGTCGAGAGCTATCTCTCCTCCTACGACAGCAATATCAAAACCGCACTTCAGGAGCCACAGCTCGGCACAGGTCACGCTGTTATGCAGGCAAGGGATTTCATTTCGTCTCACAAGGATGACGATATTCTCATCCTCAACGGAGACGGTCCCCTTATGGATGCCGACACAATAAACAAGGCTTACTCCTACCACACGGAAAACAAGAATGTTATCACGCTCGTATCTGCAATAGTGAGCGATACAAACGGTATAGGCCACATCAAGCGTGACGAAAACGGAAAGCTTCTTCGCATCGTTGAGCACAAGGATGCAACGGACGAGGAAAAGCTAATCAACGAATCGAACGCCGGCGTATATTGGTTCAATGGAGCTTCACTGCTTTACGCACTCGACAATATCACCAACAATAATGTTCAAAACGAATACTATCTCACTGACAGCCTTGAGATACTTCTGTCAAAGGGCGAAAACGGCGGTGCGTATGTTTGCGAAAACTACGAGGCTGTCCTAGGGGCAAACGACAGAAAGCAGCTCAACGACCTCAATAACATTATGAGAAGAAACATCAACGACGCACTTATGGTAAACGGCGTAGATATTCAATGCACCGACGGCGTTATGATTGGAAAGGATGTAAAAATCGGCAACAGCACCCGCATTTTACCTAATACAATCATTCTCGGCAACACAGTTATAGGAGATAATTGCGTAATAGGCCCTAACACTTGGATTAGCAATTCAACTATCGGAAGCAATGTTATACTCGACAACTGCAAGATTACAGACAGCACAGTCGAGGACGGCGTTGACTGCGGTCCGTTCGTCAAGGTCAGAGCAAACAGCGTGCTGAAAAAAGGCGTTCATATCGGCAACTTTGTCGAAGTTAAAAACTCAATAGTAGGTGAGGGTACAAAGAGTGCTCATCTCACCTATATCGGCGACAGCGATGTCGGAAATAATGTCAACTTCGGCTGCGGTACAGTAACCTGCAACTACGACGGCAAGAACAAAACAAGGTGCAAAATCGGCGACGGAGCATTCATCGGCTGCAACACAAACCTTATCGCTCCCGTTGAGGTAGGCGAGCTTGCATATATCGCCGCAGGCTCAACCATAACCGATGACATTCCCGACGAGGCACTCTCTATCGCTCGTGCCCGACAGGTCAACAAGGAAGGCTGGGTAACAGACAACAAGCCATATAAAGGTCAAAAATAATAAATAAAAATGAAACGGGTAAGAGAATGGCGTCCTTGACATTCTCTTACTTTTTATTCCCGCGGTTTTGCAGGCAAAACAGCTCCTCTTGATGACAAGTCAAAGGGAGCTGTTTTCGTTAAAACAAAAAGCCACCAAGAGGAACCGTCCCCATTGGTGGTTTTTAATAATTACTTATTGCCTTGTGCAAGAAAAGTGAAGGCTGAATGAGCGGCAATGTTGCCCTCTCCGACAGCCTTTGCGATTTGGTAAGGCGTGCCGGTGCAATCACCTGCCGCGAAGCAACCATCAATATTCGTTTTCATATTCTTATCCGTAAGAATAGAGCCGTTCTCTGTTTCAAGGTTAGCAAGAAGCACATCGGCCGAAACAGCCTGCTTCAAGAAGAAAACCCCATCGACTTCGAGCGTTGAGCCGTCCTTAAGCTCAACTGCCTCGACTCTTTTTTCGCCGATAATTTTCTTAATTTTACTGCTCGGTCTTTCGACATTTTCCCTCTTTAGACTCGTGTTGAAATTAGGGAAATAATACACTCTTTCGGCGAGGTCGGAAAGATACTCGACCTCCTCCTCAAGTCCCTCGTTATCGCAAAAAACGGCAATGGTCTTGTCCTTATAGAACAATCCGTCACAGGTTGCACAATAGCTGACGCCTCTGCCGAGAAGCTCGCGTTCATTCTCAAGCGGCTTCACGGTTTCCGCACCGAGAGCAAGAATTACACATTTTGCCTCGAACATCTTTTTATCTGCGAGCAAGGTGAATTTATCCTTCATCCGATAAATGCCGGTTATTCTTTCCTCGGTTATTTCGATATTTAGCTCGTCAAGATGCTTGCTAAAAGCGAAATTAAGTTCGCTTCCCTTCACAAGCTGAAATCCCGGATAATTCCTGATTTCATTCGAGATTTCGACCTTATGCGAAAGCTCATTATTGCCGAAAAGCACAATATCCTTGCCTCTGATTTTCGCATTTATTGCGGCAGAAATACCCGCCGGCCCGCTGCCGACAATCGCAATATCGTACATAATTTCACCTATTTTTCAACTTTTTCGAATTTATCTCGTTTGCTTTTAGGAAACATTCCGAAGGTAGCCTTCAAAAATTTCGGCATAAGCCTAATCACCAAAAGCTCCAAAGCCGATATTATTACAAACGACGCCAACGCAGGGAATGTATGTATTTCCATATGAAGCAATTTTTCCAACATTCTGACAACAACAAACATCAATATCATATGCGTCATCAAAACAATAATACTGTTTTTACCGTAATAACGCAGAAGCGGAAATTTTAGCTTTGACTGCTTTTCGAAAAGCATTTGCGACATTCCGATAAGTCCGATAATCGTCATCAATGCGGACAACACAAAAATCGGATAAATTCCGAAATCCAACAGTGCGAAGCTAACGGATTCATTATTTACAAAGCACAGCACTCCGCCTAAAACGAACAAAATCGGATATACAAATTCTTTGATTTGAAGCTCTGAATTCGCAAACAAAAATCCGAAATAAAAGAACATCGAAGCAATAAGGATATGCGGAATCTTGAACAAGTCACCGACAGCAAGCCCAAGAAAATATCCGCCGACACCGAGTGCTAAATGCAAAACGATCATAACAACGCCTTGATATTTAACCGATGTTTTTTTACAGATAAAGCTCAATAAAAATTCGAGCATATAAACTGCGAAAAGAGTATATAAAAACCAACTGCCGTCAACCATTCCGTCGCCGTTTGCCGTTTGTTTGAGTATACTTGCAACTCCGAAGCCCTCAATGCCTTGTGTTCCAAGCATTCTTCTTAAAAGCTCAACGCACGAGCCGATTACACAACCCCAAACAAGATACGGAATAATCAGAGATTTAACCTTTGATACTATCTTTTGCTTGTAATTTTCTATTTCAGACTTAAACAGTATGCCCGAAAGGAAGAAAAACAAAACCATATGAAATGAAGTAATATATTTCAAAATATGAAAGGCAGGGTCGGACAGGTCATAACCGTTATAACTATGAAAAAACACAACCGACAAAATGCCGATACCCTTCATAAAATCAATATAATCGAGTCTTTTTCTCTCCATTTTTACCTACCGTTATTCGTAAATACTTCTCTTAAGTGCACCGATATAAGGAAGATTGCGATACTCCTGGTCATAATCAAGACCATAGCCAACCACGAATTCATCCGGAACATCGGCACCGACATAATCCGGCTTAAGGTCAACTACTCTACGCTCCGGCTTATCAAGAAGAGTCACAATAGAAATACTGCTTGCCCCTCTCGCCGAAAGCATCTTGCTGACATAATCGAGGGTTCTTCCGCTATCGAGAATATCCTCAACAAGAAGAACATCATAACCTGCAAGGTCTATATCAATATCCTTAATAATCTTTACACTACCCGACGAACGGGTTGACGACCCATAGCTCGAAACCGCAAGGAAATCAAGCTTGAGCGGCAAATCAATATGTCTCGTAAGGTCCGCCATAAAATACAGAGAGCCCTTGAGAATTCCGACAACAAGCAAATTCTTATCCTGAAAATCCCTTGTTATTTGAGCACCAAGTCTTTTGTTAATTTCGTCGAGCTGTTTTTCGTCAATCAAAACCTGCTCTATGTCATTATCAAGTCTGGTCATAGCTTACCTCTCCTCTCTGAAGTATGAGAGTCCCAATGCCGCAGGACCTTGATTTTCCTTCTTCTTTCTCACAGAAACAAGAACAAGAACAATAATAGTTACAACATAAGGAATCATCTTATAAAGCTCCTGTGTACGCAAAGCACCCGGAACATAAAGATATACGATATAAAGTCCGCCGAATGCGATTGAGCCGAGAATACCGAGTCCCGGCTTCCAAACAGCGAAGATAACGAGTGCGATAGCAAGCCATCCTCTGTCGCCGAAACCATCGTTGGACCATACGCCGTTTGCGTAATCCATAACATAATAGAGTCCGCCGAGGCCTGCAATAACCGAACCGACCGCAGTTGCGATATACTTTGTTTTTTCAACATTAATACCTGCCGCATCGGCAGTTGCAGGGTTTTCTCCGACAGCACGAAGATGTAGACCTGCTCTCGTTTTGTTAAGGAAGAACGCACAAGCGATTGCAATAATTATCGCCGTATAAGCAAGGAAGCCGTAGCTTAGGAAAAGTTCACCGAACCAGCCTGTCTTTTCGGCAATCGGCAGGGTTGAACGAAAATAATTCGAAGTAGTTGTCAAAGCAACCGACGGTACATCCGCACCTGTAATTTTTATGAGCGAGCCGCCAAAGAAATTACCAAATCCCGTACCGAAGGTGGTAAGAGCAAGGCCTGTTACATTCTGATTTGCTCGAAGAGTTACAGTAAGGAAGCTGTAAATGAAGCTTGCCAAAAGCGAACCGAGCATACAGGTCAAAAGCGGAATAAACACAGCCAAAAATCCGTTTGCATCAGATTTATCGGTAAGACTGTTTTCATAAAGGAACGCACCGATAACACCGCTCATACCGCCGATGTACATAATGCCGGGAATACCCAAATTAAGGTTTCCGGATTTTTCTGTAATTATTTCGCCTGTCGAGCCGTAAAGGAGCGGAATTCCCTGCATAATAGCTCTGTGAAGAAAAGCAATTAATGTAGTCATTTTACTTTACCTCCTTTTTTGACGAATGGCGGAATTTTACCTCATAGCCGATGAAAAATTCGCTTCCGATGATGAAGAAAAGAATAACACCTGTGATGATTTCGCTGAAGCTTTGGTTCAAGCCGAAAATCATACTAATCTGGTCGGCACCTGCCTCTAGGAATACGAGCAGGAACGATGTCAAAATCATAACGATAGGATTAAATTTTGCAAGCCACGACACCATAATGGCGGTAAAGCCTCTGCCGTCAGCGGTTGTTGTAGAAATAGTATGGTCGGTTCCGCCGACAAGGAGAAGACCTGCAATACCGCAAACAGCACCCGAAAGAGCCATTGTTCGCAAAATAACCTTGTTTACATTAATACCGATATATCTCGCCGTATTCTCACTCTCACCGACAACGGCAATTTCGTAGCCGTGCTTCGAGCACTTGAGATAAACATACATAGCAATTGTAATAGCAAATACAATTAAAATGTTAAGCAAATAGTTTTGACCTGCGATAGCCGGAAACCATCCCGCCTCGGTTGTTCGGTTGATGATACCGATTTTTCCTGCACCCTTTGGATTTTCCCAATACATACAGAAATACGAAACAAGCTGAATGGCAACATAGTTCATCATAAGTGTAAAAAGCGTTTCGTTAGTCGAAAACTTCGCCTTGAAGAAAGCAGGGATTAGTGCCCAAACAGCACCGGCAAGGATTGACGCAACAATCATAATCAATATGAGAAGTGCATTCGGAACCTTATCTCCGAGCAAAATCATACAAGCCGTTGTTGCAAGTCCGCCTATCAAAACCTGTCCTTCGCCGCCGATGTTCCAAAATCGCATCTTAAATGCCGGAGTCAACGCAAGCGAAACGCACAAAAGCATCGAAAGATTTTGAAGCAGCTTCCAAACCTTTCTTGTGCTTCCGAAGGCACCCTCAAACATAGTTACATAAACGCTGATAGGATTTTCCTTTGTTACGACCATAGTCAGAATTCCGCATACGATAAGTGCCATAAGAATAGCACCGATACGAATAAGCCATGAATTAAGCTGAGGTATCGAATCTCTTTTTACAACATGAAAAAGAGGCTCCTTTGTTGATTTCGTTTTAGCCATTACTCTGCCTCCCTTTCTACCGATTTTGTCATCAAGAGTCCGATTTCCTCTTTTGTGGCGGTCGGACCGTCAACAATGCCCGTTACACGACCGGAATTGATGACCATAATTCTATCGCAAAGCTCGATGAGAACATCCAAATCCTCTCCGACGAAGATAACCGATGTACCCTTTTCCTTTTGCTCCGAAAGAAGGTTATAAATAGTATATGATGAATTAATATCAAGACCGCGGACGGGATACGCAACCATAAGCACCTTCGGCTCAAGAGCAATCTCACGGCCTACAAGAACCTTTTGAACATTACCTCCCGAAAGTCTGCGAACAGGTGTGTTAGCATTCGGAGTAACAACCTCGAGCTCGTTGATAATATCATCTGCAAGGTTCTTCGGCTCCTTGCGTGAAAGAAACGCCGACTTGCCGCCCTTGTAGGAGCGAAGCATCATATTATCGACAATATCCATATTGCCGACAAGTCCCATACCCAGCCTGTCCTCCGGAACGAACGAAAGAGCAATTCCAAGCTTGCGAATTTCTCGCGGAGTTTTTCCGACAAGCTGCTGCGGACCGAGGTCGTCGGGTTTGTACAAAATTGAGGATTTCTTTGTTGTAAGCTGGAGTCCTGCGATAGATTCGAGAAGCTCCTTTTGGCCACATCCCGAAATACCCGCAATTCCGAGGATTTCGCCTCCGTACGCCTTGAAGCTGACATTATCGAGTGCCTTTGTGCCGTCTCTCTTTATTACTGTAAGATTTTCTACATCAAGACGCTCAACCGGATTTTTCGGCTCCTCGCGTTTGATGTTTAGGTCAACCTTCGCACCCATCATAGCCTCGGTCAACGATTGCTCGGTTGCGTCCTTTGTTTCGACAGTTTCAATATATTCGCCCTTACGCAATATAGTGACTCTGTCGGAAATATCAAGAACCTCGTGAAGCTTATGGGTTATTATGATAATTGATTTACCGTCCTTACGCATATTGCGAAGAACATCAAATAATTTTTCTGTTTCCTGTGGGGTTAATACAGCGGTTGGTTCGTCGAGAATAAGAATATCGGCACCTCTGTATAGAACCTTAATGATTTCTACTGTCTGCTTTTCAGACACAGACATATTATAAATTTTCTTATCGAGGTCAATGCTAAATCCGTATTTGTCGGTAATTGCCTTAACCTCCTGCTTTGCTCTTTTGATATTGAATTTTTTTCCGTCCTCTATGCCGAGAACAATATTTTCGGTCGCTGTAAAAACATCAACAAGCTTGAAATGCTGATGAATCATACCGATTTTGTGTTTAAACGCATCCTTAGGAGATTTTATTACAACCTCCTTGTTTTCAACAAATATTTGTCCTTCATCGGGGAAATATATACCCGACACCATATTCATAAGTGTAGTCTTTCCGGAACCGTTTTCGCCAAGAATTGCCAAAATCTCTCCGTGACGCACCTGAAGACTGACATTACTGTTTGCAACAACCTTGCCAAATCTCTTTGTTACGCCTTTCATCTCAAGGGCTAATTTTTCCATAGAACAATCACCTTTCTATGTTGTAAAATCTGTACAGTAAAAACAACTATGCCGTGACAGAGAAAATCTCTGCCACGGTAGTTAAATGTTAATAATATTTTCTATTAACCGAAGTTAACATCAAGAAGATTGATGCCGTCGATTTGGACATCAAAGTATGGAGCTGAACGGAATTCAGACTCGTGGAAGTAGCCGTCCTTAACTACTTCTGTATCAGCAGTGTAAGCAGCATCGCTGTCAACATCAGCCATATAGCTTGTGAGGTGACCGTCAGCGTCAACCTTTGCGTTTACATTCTTGTCAGCAGTTACTGTTACTGTGAATGCCTTAACATCGAATACATGGATAGTGCCGTCAGCAAGACCCTTCTTTGCAGCCTCAACAGATTCAACTGTCTTTGCAGCAGGTGCTTTCTTACCGAAGTCAGTAAGCTGAACAGAACCGTCTGCTACTGTACCAACCCAGTCAGCTTCGATTGCTTTGCCGTCCTTAACAGCCTGGATGCAGTACTCAAGATATGGAGCCCAGTTGATTCTTGATGAAACGATGAATGTTTCAGGACAAGCTGATTCTGTTGAACCATTGTAAGAAACATTAGGAACCTTTGCGTTTTCGCAAGCTGTAGGAGCACCCATTGAGTCAGCGTGCTGTGAAACGAGAACAGCACCGTTGTTGATGAGCTTCTGTGCAGCTTCCTTCTCTGCAGTCTCGTCATACCATGAGCCTGTGAAGGTTACATCCATTGTTACGGTTGGGCAAACGCTCTTTGCACCAAGGTAGAATGAAGTGTAGCCGGAGATAACCTCTGCATAGGTGTATGCACCTACATAACCCATCTTTGCCTTGTCAGCAGTAATCTTGCCTGCTTCAATCATCTCGTTGAGCTTTTCACCTGCAGCAACACCTGCAAGGAATCTGCCCTCGTAGATTGCAGAAAAAGCATTGTGGAAGTTAGCAAGCTTCTCTGTGTGAGCCTGAGTACCTGTTGCGTGAAGGAACTGAACATCAGTAAATTCCTTTGCAGCCTGAATCATATAGCCCTCGTGACCGAAGCTATCAGCAAGGATGAGGTTACAGCCCTCGTCAACAAGCTCTGCAGCAGCCTCGTAGCAAGCCTGACCTTCTTCGATGTTGTTCTTCTGAACAAGCTCAACGCCCATCTTCTCGGCAGCCTCTTGAGCGGCTACGATGAAGTTCTTGTCGTAGGTTGAGTTTTCGTCGTGAAGAGTAATCAAACCAAGCTTAACCTTAGCACCCTCGTCCTTTGTACCGTTGTCCTTTGCTGAGCAGCCAACGAATGTTGCAACTACAAGAAGTGCAGCAAGGATAACAGCCAAAACTCTTTTTGTCATTTTCATTTTGTGTTTCCTCCGTTATGAAAATTTTTTATATTATAGGCATTATGCCGTATAACCAAATTAATTTCTGAATACAATCTCGCCCGTTTCGTCGTTCATTGATTCAATAATTGCGAGCGATTCGACCTTTATGCCCTGCTCGCGAAGCTTGTCACCGCCGTGCTGATAGCCCTTTTCGATAACCGTGCCGCAGCCTGCAAGTTCGGCACCGCTTTGCTTTACCAAATCAATAAGACCTTTTAGTGCGTTTCCGATAGCAAGAAAATCATCAACAATCAAAACCTTGTCGCCGGGATTCAAAAAC
>CAMFPZ010000018.1 GCA_945979635.1 uncultured Eubacterium sp. | reverse complement strand
ATCATATACTGTGCGGCTTCGTCTTTTTTGTTAATGATTTTTGTTAAATCCATAATTCAACCTCCGCTTTCAAAAATATAAAAATATTTTAACATATTTTACAACGCTTTTCAACATAATAATGAATAAAAATACCAAAGATGTGGATTTTAATTCCTATTGACAAAGTGGGTATTAGACTATATAATTAATTTTATATAACAATAACGTAGGAGCAAGAATATGAAAATCAGTGAAATTCTAAATAATAACAGAGTCACTGTGTCGTTCGAGGTTTTTCCCCCAAAGCAATGGGACAAAATCGAAAACACAAAGCAAATAGTGGCAAAAATGTGTGAGGATGCTCCCTCATTTATGTCGGTTACCTATGGTGCGGCAGGAACGACATCGGGATTTACGACCGAAATAGCAAGCAAAATTAAGGAATGCGGAGTTGAACCTCTCTCTCATCTCACCTGCTTAACCTCCACAAGAGACAAAATTCATCAGGTAGTAAACGAGCTAAGCGATAACGGAATTGAAAACATTTTAGCCTTGCGTGGAGATATCCCTCAGGGCTTTGAGTTTTCCCAAAAGCAATATTTTACAAACGCCTATCAGCTTGTAAACGAAATAAAGAGCATTAATCCGAATTTTTGTATCGGTGCGGCGTGCTATCCCGAAATACATCCTGAAAGCAAAAACAGAGTCGAGGATATTGCCCATCTCAAGGAAAAGGTGGACTGCGGAGTAGAATTCCTCACATCACAGATGTTTTTCGACAACGAAAAATTTTTTAACTTCGTCGAAATGTGCCTAATCAAAGGAATTGATGTTCCGATTATTGCCGGAATTATGCCGATTACCAACGCAAATCAAATTAAGCGTTCAATCGAGCTTTCTAATTCCAGCGTACCAACAAAATTCTTCAGAATTATGGAGCGTTTCGGCGACGACCCGAACAAAATGAAGCAGGCTGGCATAATATACGCCACCGAGCAAATAATAGACCTTATGGCAAACGGAATAAATAATATCCACATCTACACGATGAATAAGCCGGATGTTGCAAACGCTATTATGAGAGGAATATCGGAAATCATAAATGAGTAAGGAAGATATACTGCGATATATGCGAACATCCTCAAAAACGGACGATGAGCAAATATTAGCATTAGTAGACAGAGCAATAAAAATTGTCGAGGAAAAATCCGAGCCTAAGAGCCTTTACAGAATCTTCGATTGCAAAATCAGCGAATCCGAAATCGAGATTGACGGAATTGTTTTCCACAGCAAGCGGCTTGCACAAAATCTTAAAGGTTGCAAACGACTCGTTATGTTCGGTGCTACTCTCGGTGCAGGAATAGATTTGGAAATCCGAATTGCATCGGCAACCGATGTTGCACTCGCAATGGCAATTCAAGCAGCGTCCGCCGACAAAATCGAACAGATATGCGACGAGCTTGAGCAAACGATAATAAACCGACATAATGTCGCCCTGCGACAAAGATATTCACCGGGATATTTTGACCTGGATATTACGGAGCAAAAAAAGTTTTTCTTACTTTTAGAGCTCCAAAAGCGAATCGGTCTAACGCTGACCGACGCGTGCTTAATGGCACCTTCAAAAAGCGTTACAGCATTTATCGGAATAGAATGAGGGAAAATATGATTACTTATTTTGACGGCGGAATGGGAAGTATGCTCAACCTAAAGGCAGGCGAGCTGCCCGAATCATTAAATATCTCCGACCCCGAAAGAGTTTATGCAATCCACGAGGCATATGCAAACGCAGGAGCAGACATAATCTCCGCCAATACATTTGGTGCTAATCGCCTAAAATACGACAATGCCGACGAGCTAATAAAAGCGGCAATAAAAAACGCAAAGCGAACAGGCAAAAAAGTTGCACTCGACATTGGCCCAACAGGAAAGCTCCTAAAGCCGATGGGTGACCTCGACTTTGAGGAATGTGTTGACATTTTTGCAGATATGGTAAAAGCGGGCCGCGACGCGGATTTGGTGCTATGCGAAACCTTCGGCGACATTTACGAGCTCAAGGCAGCAATGCTTGCGGTCAAGGAAAACTGTGACCTTCCTCTAATTGTTTCTATGATATTCGACGAAAACGGAAGATTGCTCACCGGTGCGGATATTCAAACCGCCTGTGCCGTTGTTGAAGGATTAGGTGCAAGTGCGATTGGATTCAACTGCGGATTAGGCCCTAAGCAAATGCTTGTGCTTGTTGAGGAATTGCACAAATATTGTTCAATTCCTATTATCGTTATGCCCAATGCAGGCTTGCCTGAAAGCATAAACGGAAAAACTGTATATAATGTAAATCCCGATGAATTTGCAGACTATATGAAGCAAATTGCCGAGATTGGCGTTTCGTATCTCGGCGGTTGCTGTGGCACAACACCGGCTCATATCGAAGCGATGATTAATGCAACGAGGAATATTGAACCGAGAATTCCCGAGTTCAAGCACGATACTGTTGTTACATCGTATTCGCAGACGGTTAATATTTCGCAAGGTGTTGTTATAGGCGAAAGGATAAACCCAACCGGCAAGAAGCTTCTGAAGGAAGCCTTGAGAAACAGCGATATTGATTATATACTGCGTGAGGGAATTAACCAGAGAGATGCCGGGGCACATATATTGGATGTAAATATGGGGCTGCCCGAAATCGACGAAGCAGAAATGCTTTGCAAATCCGTCTTTGAGCTTCAAAGCGTTTTGACTACTCCCCTCCAGCTTGACAGCTCTAATGCCAATGCATTAGAAAGAGCACTCCGAATCTATAACGGAAAGGCTATGATTAATTCCGTAAACGGCAAGGAAAGCTCTATGGCAGAAATATTCCCGATTGCAAAAAAATACGGAGGAGTAGTAGTCTGCCTCTGTCTTGATGAAAGCGGAATTCCGTCAAGTGCCAAAGGCAGAATTGCTATCGCGAAAAGGATTGTAAAAAAAGCCGAAGAATACTCAATCGACAAAAAGAATCTTGTTATTGACGCATTGACAATGACAATTTCAACAGACAAAAACAACGCCGTCGAAACGCTGAAGGCCGTTGATTACATCCGAAACGAAATGGGAATCAATACAGTTTTAGGCGTTTCGAATATCAGCTTCGGTCTACCTAACAGAGAAGCAATAAACACGGCTTTCTATACATTAGCGATGAATGCAGGTCTTTCGGCAGGAATTATTAATCCTAATTCAAAGCCGATGATGAACGCATTTTACAGCTACAAGGCACTTGCAGGACTCGACGAAAACTGTCAGGGCTATATCAGCAAGGCTGTAAATATCGAAGCCGTAAACGACCAAAGTGAAATCGACCTAAAAACGGCGATTATCAAGGGAATGAAGGACGAGAGCGGAAAATGTGCAAAGCATCTTTTAGAATCCCAAAATCCACTCGATATAATTAATGAACAAATCATCCCGGCACTCGATATTGTCGGAGACGGATTTGAAAAAAACAAAATCTTTTTGCCACAGCTTCTTATGAGTGCCGACAGTGCAAAGGCGGCATTCGACGAAATAAAGTCACACATCGTTTTGCAGGGTGTGCCGCAGGTCAAGGGTGAAAAAATCATCATCGCAACCGTTGAGGGCGACATCCACGACATCGGAAAAAACATCGTTAAGGTATTGCTCCAAAACTACGGCTTTGATGTAATTGACCTTGGCAAGGATGTAAAATGCGAAAGAGTGCTCGAAGAAGCAAAAAAGGAGAATGTAAGGCTTGTAGGACTTTCGGCACTTATGACGACGACCGTGCCGAATATGGAAAAAACCATCACACTCCTACACGACAACACAGATGCAAGGGTATTTGTCGGCGGTGCTGTTTTGACCCGTGACTATGCAAAAATGATTAATGCAGACTACTATGCAAAAGACGCTATGGAGAGCGTTCGCATTGCACAGGAATTTTTTGAAGGCAAGGAATAAAGCTATGATGATTTCAACAAAGGGGCGTTACGCTCTAAACATAATGCTCGATTTAGCAAAGCATGATGACGGCTCTTACATCTCGCTTAAGGATATTTCGGACAGACAGGAAATAAGTATGAAATATCTCGAAGCAATAATTGCAAAGCTCTCAAAGGGCGGACTTGTCGACAGTGCCAGAGGAAAGAGCGGCGGCTACAAGCTCAACAGAAGGGTTGACGAATACTCCATAGGCGAAATCCTGATTCTGACAGAAAAAACTCTTGCTCCTGTTGCTTGCGTAGGCTACGACTGCGAAAATCTCTGCGACAGGCACAGCTCCTGCCTAACACGACCGATGTGGAACGAGCTAAATGAGGTCATTATGAATTTCCTAAACTCAAAAACTCTGGCTGACCTATTATAAAGAGCAGAAGATATTTTATAAATTTCAACAAAACAAAAACTGAAAAAAGCGAAAATGCCAAAACTGCCTTGGATCGATGTCCAAGGCAGTTTTATAATTCCTCCGTCTTAAATCATAATGTCAACCATTATTCCGTAATGGTCGGAAATATATCCGTTTGAAAGATTCTCGATTACAGTATAGTTTTCGAAATCTTCGGTTGTGAAGATATAGTCAATCGGCTTATCACCCGTATTGCGATAGCCCCAAGCACAATAGGTCGCCTTTGCTCTCGTCCAATCGGTCGTGTCATTCAAAATCGCACTGATGCTTTGGAGTGCCTCGTCGTCAATTGTCTCGTTAAAATCGCCCGTTAAAATAACAGGAATATCCCCGTAATTCGAACGAATTATACTCATTTTCTCCATAATTAATCCTGCTGCAAAAATTCGAGCCTGCTCGTTCGAATTATCGAGATGGGTGTTCATAAAGGCGAAGCGTTTGCCGGTTGCCTTTTCGTCAAGAATAACATAGGAGCAAATTCTATTACAGCCGATTTCTCTTTCCTCGCCGTTTTCGTCGATAAAGGCAAATTTGCTTTCCTTTTCGCTTGTTTGGGAAAGCCAAAAAGTATTTGCATCAACAATTTCATAATACAGCGTGTTCCACATAACCGCATTCATCTCGCTATGTATCTCATCACTGTCTCCGCCTCGTGGAACGGCATAAATCTGGTACTCGCTGAGCTCGCTCTCAATTTTTTCGAGCCACAGGCTATTTATTTCCTGCGTGCCTATCAGGTCGGGACCAAGCTCCTTAATTTGAGCGACAAATCTATCGCACCTATCCATACTGTCGGTGTCCTCAAAGCCTGTTCCAAATGCAGAAGCTACATTGAACGAAACAACATTAACCGCTTCCTCGTTAACAGCGTAATCAATAAGAAGCTTCGCAGGCTTTGGCATAGCCAATGTCGAAATCGAAATAGCCAAGCAAAGCACCAGAGGAAAAACCAATAGTCGTCTCTGGCTTCTGCCCTTTTCGCCGTTGCACAAAAAATGAAGCACAAAATCAGCGACATACAAAGCGATAGTAAGATAGAAGCCTATCATAGTCCTTCCGCCGAATGCACAAACTAAAACAGCGAGTACACCCAGCACCAGAGTGTTTACAATAGAAAATGCAACATTACGCCTATATCCGTTTTTACCTGCCGAGAACAGCGAGGCAATAATAACTGCAAGCGAGAAGACAACAACACAAATTATACTCAAAGCTGCAAAAAGATACGACAAATCCTCGCTCATCGCACCAACATCGAGTCCGTAATTAACAATGCTCATAATAAAGGTTATCAGCGAAACCTTCTTATGCCCTGCCCAAAACATCGGCAGACACATCGTGGCAAGAGGTAAAAAGAAGAGCACAAGTCGAAAAATATGAAGCGGCGACGAAACGCTCGATTCTTTGAGTATATTCAAAAAGCGTTTTACCGCAGCGACCTCCTTTTCTGCATTTTCGGCATCCTGCTCGAGCCGACTATCCATTTTGTAATAAAGCAAACTGACTCCGCAATGAGGACAATTCGGCTTCATATACCACGGCTTTATGTATTTTTTGCATTTCGGACAACAAAATCTATCCTTATTCCTCATTTTTGCCACCTCCCGAAGCCTTCCTTGATAATTCCTCACGTCTTATTTTCATATCCGCCCTAATCTGCTTGAGCTTTTTGCCACGCAAATCATAGAAGAAAAACGGAATAGCACTCATTAATCCAAGAACATTCGGCACGACAGTAAAGAATGTCCAAAGCCAGAATTCAGTAGGATGACCTCCTGCAGAGGTACACGATGCAATGGTCTCGACCGTTCCGTCAGCCAGAGTATTATTTACAACCGTATAGCCTATCAGCGGCAAAAGAGCAGTTGCAATAGAGGTCGAAGCAGATGAAGTAAGCTTTCCGACAAAGGTCAATACCGAGAAGCTTATTCCCTCATTACGCACGCCTGTTTTCCATTCCATATAATCAACTGTATCGCCTATCATCTCGGTAGGAACTATCATATTAATCGTGCCTAAAAATCCGCAGGCAAGATTTTGGAATGCAAGAATAGGAACAGCAACATACCAAACGTCATAATATTTATATCCTGCAAGGAATGTAATAGCTCCGACAACCGCTCTGGTAATCAAAATCATAAAAATGATTTGGCGATTGTCGAGCTTTTTCTTCAGCAACGGCAAAACGGCATAACCCACATATCCGCTCAATGTTCCGAAAAGCGAAACAACGAGACTCAATGACATAAGGTTCAAAACCTCATTATAATAGTAGCTTCCGAAAACTGACGCAATAGCCGAAACAGTAGCAAGCACATTGCTCAAAACTATCATCATAAGCGGCTTGTTCTTAAACAAATACCTGAAGCTGTCCAAAATACTGTTTTCCTGAACAGATTGAACAACTCTTTCACGGGTAAAAATCCCTGCCAGCGAAAAAAGCCCGATTACAAACAATCCGGCAAGCATTCCCATAAACGCAAAAACCTGCTTAAGATTCCACGAAATAACATTATTCTGGCTCAAATCAATAAGCACGGGCAAAATTGTACCCGACAGACCTCCAACGAGTCCCGAAATAAATCGAGCACCGGAAATTGCTCGAGTTCTGTCCGACGGAGACGGCGAAATCGCGGAGCTCATACCCCAAAACGGAACATCGCCTAATGTATAGAAAAACTCCCAAATAAAATAGGATATGTACATATAAAAAATTTTTGGTACAACGCCGGACACATTCTGCATAATCAGCGGTCCCGACCAAAACAGAACAGTGATTATTGAAAGCGGAAGCGGAACAATAAGCAAATACGGACGAAGCTTTCCGTATCTGGTTCGAGTTCTGTCAATAACCGAACCCATAAGAGGGTCGTTTATCGTATCCCAAATTCCGAGCACAAGAATCATAGTCGAAACCGCCTGGAACGGAATTCCAAATACCTTTACGAAAAACATAGAAAGGAATGAACCGGCAAAAAGATTATAGCCAAAAACCTGTCCGGCATTCGCAAAGCCGTATGCTAAATTTTCCTTTACACCGACATATCTAACTTCGGCGTTATTTTTATTTTCACTCATAAAATGCCTCAATTCACTTTGTTTTTCGGTTCTTCGCCATTCAATACTCTGATGATATTATCATAGCATTGGCGATATAGCTTCTTTACTGTCAAATGCGTTATCCCTGCAATATGGGGAGTAAGCACAAGTCTGTCTCGAATATCATCCCGAAGCAGAATATTATCCCTCGTAACCGGCTCCGGAAAAATAACATCCAAGCCTGCCCCTGCTATGGTACCGTTTTTTATGGCCTCATAAAGAGCCTCGTTATCGACCAAATCTCCCCTGGCAGTATTAATCAAATACGCATCCTTTTTCATTCCTGACAGAAATTTCGAATCAACAAATCCCCTTGTTTCGTTGCAGGCGGCAAGATGAAGCGAAACAAAATCCGACTGTGACAAAAGCGTTTCAAGCTCGGCGTATTCAACATTATATTTGCCCTCAAGAGCCTTATATCTTGTTCGGTTAGTATAGATTACTCTTGTGCCAAGGGCGTTCAAAAGCTTTGCCGTTTGCCTTGCTATATCACCAAATCCGACAAGACCGACAGTACATTCCGACAACTCTCGAACATTACCAAAGGCTTTCTTTTTTGCTTCAATCTGACCGCCGCAATACATTGCATCAACGCCTCTTGTGTAATTCTTTAGGCAAGCCAAAATCAAAAACAGCGTTCCCTCTGCCACTGCGGTATCGTTAATTCCCTTATTGTTACAAACTACAACATTATTTCTTTTTGCACATTCGACATCAACGCCCTGATACCCAACTCCCTCCGACTGAATCATTCGGAGATTCGGCAACGAGCTAATAAGAGCCGCATCTACCCTACCCATCGCATCGACAATTATGAATTGAGTGTCAGGTGCTTAATTAATTATTTTTTCGCTATCCTCGTGCATAGAAAAAAATTTTACATCAAAATCCTCAAGCTCGGGAATGTTTTCGTACGCTCTCTCCGGCGTAGTTACAGAGGAAATAAAGGTTATTTTATACTTCTTATTCATCGGTTTTTTTGCTCTTTTTATCTTTTTTCCTGAAATTAAATTTGAATTTTCTTCCCTTTAGCACAACCTTTGAATAAACAAGATAGGTCACAACGGTTGCCGCAACAAAAATAACTGCAACCATAAGAATAAACATTTTCACTGACATAGGCTTCTTTTCTCCCGTACCCATATTTTCGGCTAGGCTATAAAACGCCTTGCCCTCATTGTCGTCATAAGCAACTCTGATAACACTTGCACTATAAGGTTGAATTTCGTACTCAATTTCTGTCTGCGAAAATTCAACATCCTGCTCAACAGGCAATACCAATTGTTTTTCGATGGTATTACTCGCAGATTTCTTCGAGGACGACACACTCTGTACCGATGCTGCATTAATCCTCTCACATCCGCTTATATTAATGCTCAATTTCTCGGTTTTTCCTGTGGGATTTACGAGCTTAATATATACACACTGTGAATCTCTGTCAACGGTTACTCCGGACGAAACGGCAGCGTTAGCAATACTCATGCTCGGCTGAATATACTCATTTCCGACATTGTTTGCAAAAATCTGCTGAACATAGTATTCGGGCGTCAAGCCGATGTTTTCGCCGTCGAACCAAACCAAAGACTGCGTTTCGGTCGAAGTGTTTGACCTTGCGAGAGCATTGGCATAATACGCCATTTTTACCGCATCGCTGTTTCGTTCAATGCCAATAAGATACGATGCCGTATCAACAGCATTGAATATATTATTCGCATTACCCTTTTTGTATGCCTCACTGTTATATCCTGCAATAACACCGGCATTATTTCGAAAATAGCTGTCAAATCTAGCGGAGCTGACCGACAAAGGAATTTCCTTCGTTCCGACAAGACTTTCATTAATAAGACAATTCATAAATAATGAATTAATCTTGTTCGAAGCAGTGTCAAAGGCTTCGCCCTCACCATACGAGCCGCTCGAGGCAATAATCTTTATTTCAGGATACTTTGTGTTAATAATATCCTTCAATGCCTCGAAATTTCGCCAATAAGACTCACCGTAATTTTCGTACCCGATTTGAAGATATTCCATACCGAAAGGCTTTTCACTACCGTTTTGCTTTCGAATTGAGCCCCAATAGGTTTGGTTGCTGTCTCCGTTTGCATATTCAATCAAATCCAGAATGTCCTGTGCATAATTTATGAATTCATCCGTACCCGGAGTGATCGAAACGGTGCTAATATATGAATCGAAATCAGCCTTTGTTTTTATCCCGAGTGATTCAATATATGCAACTCTATCCTTAATTTCGCTCTTTTTGTAGCCATATTGCTCGATCAAATATGCGGCGAATTGCTCATCGGTCATATAGGTTTTATTGAGTGC
>CAMFPZ010000017.1 GCA_945979635.1 uncultured Eubacterium sp. | reverse complement strand
ATTCTTCGCTACATAAAAGGTCTGGACAAGCAGGTAAGATTATAAAAAAATCTTCCCCTCTGAAGGGGAAGACCGAAATTAGAAAACATAATTCGAAAGAATATATTCCTCTGCTTCGTTTATCATTTTGCAAAGCGGTTCAAATGGCTTTTCGTCAATGCCTGTTCTGGACTTGTCCTCAATCAAAACGAATTTTGCGTCCTGCAACGCAATGGCCGCAGATGCTAAATCTCTTGCGATTGTGTAGTCTATCTTGAACAACTCCTTGGGCAAAACTCCCGCCTTTGCAAGCGTAAGCGAGCCTCGGTAGGCAACCATAAGAAAATAGTCATAAAGATAATTTGAGTGCTTTTCGCCCGTTGCGGTCATAGCAGCCGATGCCATATCCAGCATAAATTTTGTACAATGCGAAAGATTTTTTACACTCTTGCCCTCATTTACCTGGATGGACGAAAGAAAGTCGTCGCTCATTCCGTTTCGGCTGTCGCTTATTCCCAAAAGATAGTCGGTTGTTACTCCGTAATATTGGCTGCATTTTATAACAAAATCGAGCCCACACTCACGGATGCCCTTCTCGTAATGCGAAAGCAGAGCCTGCGAAATGCCCAAATCGGTTGCCGCCTTCTTTTGGCTAACGCCTCTTTCTCTTCTCATTTTTGAAAGCATTTCGGGAAATTTTGATAATTTTTCCTCTTCCTTTTTCATCGTTTTTCTCCTTGTGGGTAACAATAATTTACCTCGTATTTTACTGCAAAACATAAACCCTTGCAGAAAACTGCAAGAATTTATACTTTGCGTATTGCTTTTACATAATATCACTTATTATACAAAATGTAAATATCTTTCGCAATTTTGTTATATTTATGTAACTTTTTTCAAATAACCATTCTTAGAACAGGAGCATTTTCTATGAAATCATACACAGTGTATTTATTCAGACACGGTCTCACTAAAGGAAATCTAAACGCACAGTATATTGGGCACACTGATTATCCTTTGTCTACATTTGGTATTGAAGAGCTAAAAAAGATACGAACAAAGCACAATTATCCTGAGGTTGAAACTGTCTTTGTTTCACCGCTGAAGCGTGCCGTACAGTCGGCAGATATAATGTTTCCAAAAAATAACAAGGTTGTAATAGATAACCTTATTGAATATAATTTCGGCGAATTCGAGGAATGCACCGCCGAGGATTTAAAGGATAATGAGGATTTCAAGGCGTGGCTCCACGGAGATATGTACACCCGCGTGCCGTTCGGCGAAAGCAATGCCGAATTTGTCCAAAGAGTTTGCAAAGCGTTTGAGCAGATTGTAAACGGCTGCGTGTCAACAGGAACCCAAAGCTTTGCAATCGTAGCTCACGCAGGCGTGATTATGACCATTCTCTCCTGCTACGGACTGCCGGAAGCACCTATGGCACATTGGCAAATGGATGCCGGCTACGGCTTCAAGCTTCGCATAACACCATCCCTCTGGATGCAAAGCAATAAGCTTGAGGTAGTCGACACGGCTCCCGAAAGTATGATGAAGGACGAATAACGCAACACATTCACCCAAAAACAAAAATACTGCTTTCCGCTATTTGGGAAGGCAGTATTTTTATTATAATTTAGTTGTTTATTCCTCCGACTCTTCTGTTTCTTCAATCGGAAGGGTGGTTACCTCGCCGTAGTGCTCATTAATAATTGTTGCATAAACAGGGGAGGAGCCTTGTGAATAATATCCTGTTTCTCTGCATTTCAGAACATCAACTCTGGTTCGTGCAAGAGTGATACTGCTCTTGCCGTAAAGTCTCATTTGCAGATTATATGCATCCTGCGGAAAATCGGATTTCCAGCACCAAGCACCATAGTACTCTCCGCCTGCACCCCTTTCGTTTATTCTCGAATTAGGAACAGTATTCATAACAATATCAAAGTCCATCCAGCCCTCACTGAGTGCATATTTTGCAATCTTCATAAGGCTTTCGCGGCTCATATCCGTTTTAATATACGGAGTGAGATTATTAAGAAGCTTCAGCAATGTAACAGGCGAAACGCCGTTAATACTCTCGAAGATAGAATTAAGACATTTCTTTTGGCGGTCGGCACGCATATTGTCCGAATCAAGGTGACGAATTCTGCAATACGAAAGTGCCTGCTGGCCGTCAAGCCTCATAACGCCGACCTTTCCCTCAAAGGTTTTGTCAATCCAAGTTCCGTCATATGTGAGTTGGTCGTTGTTTATTTCGTTAATCTCTGCCGATGTGATTTCTATATCAACTCCGCCGAGGGTGTCGATAATTGTCTTAAAGCTTTCGAAATCCACGGTAACATAATTATTTATCTTAATCTTATAGAGATGTTCAATCGCGCTGATATATGTATAGATTCCGTTTACCTTTGCTCCGTTAATCTTGCCGAATTCACCTGTTTGCTCGTCGCCCTCGGTATTTTCCCAATATGCGTAGGTATCACGCAAAACGGAAGTAAGGGTAATCTTTCTTGTATCAATATTGATAGAGCAAATAATTGCCGAATCGGCACGGCTCTCCTCGTCCGGATCATAGCCGTCCTCGCCGATGAGCATAATATTCAGCACATGGCTTGATGAGCATGGTGTTCCGTTATAGTACCATTGCTTTATCATATCCTTTAGCGAGCTAATCTTGGAGGCATCCGTCTCGTCAATTGCTTCAAAATTCTCAATAAGCCTGTCCATACCCGACCATTTTTCCTCGGTCTGCTGGGTTGGTTCGCTGTCAGGAGTGATTCTATCCAAAATCTTGTCGAGATAAAGATAACCGCCTACTCCGAGAGCTATCAGTACGGCAAGAATAATGCAAAGAATAGAAATGAACGCCTTTTTGCCCTTCTTCATCTTCTTTTTTTCAGGCTCTTGCTCAATATACTCATCCTGCTCTGCCGATTCGGCAAAGCTTATTGAATTGAGGTCAACATATTCCTGCTCCTGCGGTTGGTTCTCTTCCGGAGAATTCTCCTTCTCGTCAGGTAGCTCCTCTTCAACAATCTCCAGCTTCTGCTCGTTTTCCTCCTGAAGCTCGTCATCTTTTTCTTCGACAAATTTTTGTTCAAAAATTTCTTCCTTGACAGGCTCATCGTTGTCCTCCTGCACCGGCGTTTCAACACAGGTAGGCTCATTTTCAGGCTCCGCCTTGCCGTCATCGACAAGGCTTTCGCCCGAATTAATCTTCTTTTCGTTTTCTTCTCGTCGTTTGTTTACTTCAGAGAGAATATCGTCAATATTATATTCCTTCGACATATAAAATCTCCTCTATTCGTCATTCATCACAAATTACTCTTGAGTGTCTTGAACACTATTTTCTGTTGCTGTTTCGTCGGTTTCAACCTCCAAGACCTCATCAACAGCCTCCTCATCGGCGGCTCTTTCGACAATGCCAAGGGTTGCAACCTTTTCGCCCTGCTTGACGGTCATAACCTTTACGCCCTTACCGCCACGCTTGATAATAGAAATCTGGTCTGCGTGGGTACGAATTACAATTCCGTCCGAGCTAATCATAATGACATCATTGTCCTGGCTGACAGGAGCAATCATAGCAACCTTTCCGTATTTATCGGTGTAGTAATTTATGATACCCTTACCGGCTCTGCCCTGTAATCTGTAATCCTCGAATTCACTGATTCTGCCGTAGCCCGTTTCGGTTACTGTGAGGAGCTGCTTATTTTCCTGTGCAACAGCAAAGCCGACAACATAGTCGCCCTCGGCGAGCTGAATTGCTCGAACGCCTCTTGCTGTTCTGCCGATAAGTCTTGCATCCGCCTCTGCGAAGCAAATAGACATACCATCGTGAGTTGCAACGATTAGCCTTTGCTCGCCGTCGGTAAGCTCAACCCAGCAAAGCTCGTCGCCCTCGTCGAGATTAATTGCAATAATACCTGTTTTGCGAATATGGTCATATTGGTCGAGTGCAGTTCGCTTAATAACACCGTTGCGTGTTACCATACACAAATACTCGCCTGCCTCATCCTTAGGAACCTTAACCATAGCGGTTACTCGCTCCTCCTGCTCAATTTGGAGAAGATTGATAACATTAATGCCCTTGCTGGTACGCGAAGCCTCCGGAATTTGGTAGCCCTTGAGCTTAAATACCTTACCCATATTGGTGAAAATGAGAACCTCGTCGTGAGTCGAGCAGGTAAACATATTCTTTGCAACATCCTCCTCGCGGCGGGTCATACCCATAATACCCTTGCCGCCGCGGTTCTGTGCCTTATAGGTATCAACCGTCTGACGCTTAATATATCCTCTTTCGGTTAGAGTGAGTATACAATCCTCAACAGGAATAAGGTCCTCGTCCTCAACATCGCCTGTGAATGCAGAAATTTCTGTTCTTCTCTCGTCGCCGTATTTGTCGGCAACCTCGGTTATCTCCTGCTTAATAATGCCGTAAACTCTGCTCTCATTTGTCAGAATATCGTTGTAATCGTTAATTTTTGCGTGGAGCTCGTCCAATTCGTTTATAATCTTTTCAATCTCAAGACCTGCCAACTGACCGAGACGATAAGCAACAATTGCTGCTGCCTGTGGGTCATCGAAGCCGAATTTGTCCATAATCGCCTGCTTTGCCTCAGCCTGTCCGCCACGGCACGCACGAATGGTTGCGATAACCTCGTCGACAACATCAAGTGCCTTTACGAGTCCCTCCAAAATATGTGCTCTTTCCTCTGCCTTCTTGAGATAGAAGCGAGTTCTGCGAGTGATAATTTCCTTTTGGAATGTAATATATTTTTCTAAAATCTGCTTGAGGTTGAGGATAACGGGAACGCCGTTGTCGAGTGCAAGAAGAATAACGCCGAAGGTTGTTTGCATTTCGGTCATCTTATAGAGATTGTTGAGAACAACCTGTGCATTTGCATCACGCTTTATCGTAATTTCAATATGCATTCCGTGTCTGTCGGTATAGTCCTGAATTTCGCTGATACCTTCAATCTTCTTATCCTTGCACAAATCAGCGATTTTTTCGATAAGCCTACGCTTGTTTACGCCGTAGGGAAGCTCGCTGACAACAATTTTGAATCTGTCGTTTCTGCCCTCAATGATTTCTGCTCTTGCACGAATATAGATTTTTCCTCTTCCTGTTGCATAAGCGTCCTTTATTCCACGCTTGCCCATAATAATTCCGGCAGTCGGGAAGTCGGGACCCTTGATGTGCTCCATAATTTCATCGAGCTCGGCTTGCGGATTGTCGATAAGACAGCATACGCCGTCGGCAACCTCCTTCATATTATGCGGCGGAATATTAGTAGCCATACCAACCGCAATACCCGATGAGCCGTTGATGAGCAAATTAGGGAATTTTGTCGGCAAAACCTCCGGCTCAAATTCCGTATCATCAAAGTTTGGAGTCCAATTTACTGTGTCCTTACGAATATCCTCGAGCATTTTCATAGAAATTTTGCTCATTCTCGACTCTGTGTAACGATAAGCCGCAGCGGGGTCGCCGTCGACCGAGCCGAAGTTTCCGTGGCCGTCAACGAGAGGGTGACGAAGCGAGAAATCCTGTGCCATTCTTACCATAGCGTCGTAAACGGATGCGTCGCCGTGAGGATGATAGTGACCGAGCACTTCACCGACGGTTGTGGCACACTTACGATATGGCTTGTCGGGATATAGTGAGTTGTTGTACATTGCATAGAGAATTCTTCTGTGAACCGGCTTAAGTCCGTCACGAACATCGGGCAATGCACGAGCAACGATAACGCTCATTGCATAATCGAGGAAAGCTCCTCTGATTTCCTTGCTGATTTCGACATCAATTATTTTTTGGTTAGAATAATCAATATGGTCGTGCTTTATTTCTTTTCCTGCCATTTTTACATCTCCTATCCTACCAAAATTAAATATCCAAATTCTTTACGAATTTTGCGTTTTGTTCGATGAACAATCTTCTCGGCTCAACCTCTTCGCCCATAAGAATGGAGAAGTTTTCGCTTGCAACCTGTGCATCCTCAATTGTTACTCGAAGCATTGTTCTGAATTCGGGGTCCATTGTTGTTTCCCAAAGCTGCTCGGGATCCATCTCACCGAGACCCTTGTATCGCTGAACATCACAATCTCCGCCCATTTGCTCGATAATTGAATCTCTCTGTGCGTCGGAATATGCATATTCGCTACGCTTGTTCTTCGTAACCTTGAACAAAGGCGGTTGTGCAAGGTAAATATGTCCGTTTTCTATAAGCTCGGGCATATATCGGAAAAAGAAGGTGAGCAAAAGAGTTGTGATATGAGCACCGTCAACATCGGCATCCGCCATAAGAACAATCTTGTGATAACGAAGCTTTGTAATATCAAAGTCTTCGCCGATACCTGTTCCGAGTGCCGTTATTACAGGAACGAGCTTTTCGTTTCCGTAAACCTTATCGAGTCTTGCCTTTTCAACATTGAGCATTTTACCCCAAAGAGGGAGAATAGCCATATATTGCGGATCTCTTCCGAGCTTTGCAGAGCCTCCTGCAGAATCACCCTCGACAATATAAAGCTCACATTTTGTCGGGTCCTTTGAAGTACAGTTTGTAAGCTTACCCGGAAGAGAGTTGTTTTCGAACGGTGATTTCTTTCTTGCATTTTCCTTTGCCTTTCGGGCAGCCTCTCTCGCTCTGGCAGCATCAAGAGATTTATTTATAAGAGCCTTTGCAACAGTCGGGTGTTCCTCAAAATATGTAGTAAGCTTGTCGTAAACGAGCGAGGAAACGAGACCTGTAATATCTGTGTTTCCGAGCTTGCCCTTTGTTTGTCCCTCAAACTGTGCTTCTGTCAGCTTTACGCTGACAACGGCAGTAATACCCTCACGAACATCCTCCTTTGCAAGGCGTTTGTCGTTGTCCTTGAGAATATTATATCTCTTTGCATAGTCGTTGAATACTCTCGTCAGGGCATTCTTAAAGCCTGTTTCGTGGGTACCGCCGTCTATGGTGTGAATATTATTTGCAAACGAAAGAATATTATCTGAATAGTTTTCGGTATAGCACAATGCAACCTCGGCACTTCTGTCGCCCTTTGTGGTTGAAATATGAATAACCTCGTCCTGAATAGGAGTATAGCCTCTGCTTTCGTTTATCCATTCAACGAAGGAGCGAATACCACCCTCGTAGCAATATACTGAAGTATGCTCGTCGTCATCATACTTGTCTTCAATGTCTCTGTCGGGCTTTTCACGCTTATCCGTAAGGCTGATGGAAAGACCTGCATTAAGGAATGCCTGCTCACGCAGTCTACGCTCAAGCACCTCGAAGGAATATCTTGTTGTTTCCTGAAAGATTTCGTCGTCTGCCTTGAATTTTATGAAGGTTCCGTGTCCGTCGCTGTCGCCGATAATATGCAATTCGTTGACAGGCTTGCCTCTCTCAAAGCGTTGGGAATAAATATGGCCGTTTTGAGTTACCTCAACCTCAAGCCATTCGCTCAACGCGTTTACAACAGATGAGCCAACGCCGTGAAGACCTCCCGAAACCTTATAGCCCGAGCCGCCGAATTTTCCGCCTGCGTGAAGCACGGTTAAAACTACTGTAACGGCAGGCAATCCTGTTTTTTCGTTAATACCGGTTGGAATACCACGGCCGTTATCGCATACTGTGATAATATTTCCCGGCAAAATTTCTGTTTCAATATGGGTACAAAAGCCTGCAAGTGCTTCATCAATAGAGTTGTCCACAATTTCGTAAACAAGATGATGAAGACCTCTTGGTCCCGTTGAACCGATATACATACCCGGACGCTTTCTTACTGCCTCGAGTCCTTCGAGTACCTGAATATCATCCGCATTGTATTCCTCGGTTACAACAGTATCCATATCCGCCTCTTGCAATACTGTTTCTGTTTGGTTCTGTTCTAAAATTTCTTCTGCCATTTTATAAACTCCGTTTTATGATTTTGCACGCTTATTCAGCGTTGCGGTGTTGATTGGGCTAATATATATTTTTTCGTTTGTAACGACAAAGCATTTTGGTAAATCATAATTTACATAAGCCACTCTTTTTTCCTGCTCTGCCTTTTTTAGATAATCCCGAGTCGCCTTATTGACTGTTGAGGTATCCATATCAAAGATTCCGATAATCTCGCTGTCTTTTATTAAGGTGTCCTCGCCTATATGCAAATACATTTTTTCATTCCTCTCGACAAATTTATTTTTTATTCGATTAATTTGCCGTCTTGAATATGAAAGGTTTTTCCCTGCTTGAGTCGTAATATAGTTTCCTTGTCACAGCAGGTAATAAAAACCTGACAGTTTTTTATATGATTAAGAATATAATCCTGTCGTCCCTCATCAAGCTCGCTCATAACATCGTCTAGAAGAGCAACGGGCTGAATATTCGTCCTCTCCTTCAACAAAGCCGCCTCTGCCAGCTTCAATGCAAGCACACATGAGCGTTGCTGTCCCTGACTTGCAAAGGTTTTCGCTGCTTTTCCGTTTATTAGAATTTCTATATCGTCTCTGTGAGGTCCCTTGGTCGTTGTTTTATTATAAAAATCAGCCTTGTGATGGGATGATATACTTTCGAGCAACTTTTTTTCTATATCATTAATATCAAGCTCGTATTCGTCGGCACCGATGTATTTTAATTCAATTTCTTCTCTTCCCGACGAAAGACCTATAAATATATCCTTTATATAGGGCATAATTGCTTCGATATATTTCATTCGCTGAAAAATTATTTTTGCACCGATTTTTGCTAAATTAATATCCCAAATATCCAAAAAAGCATCAATCTGCTCCAATTCATCGCTTTTTTTCAGGATTGCATTTCGTTGGGACAATATTCTATGATAGCTTTTCAAAAGCTCGGCATAATTGCTTTTCAGCTGGCATAACGCGTTGTCGACGAATTTTCGTCTTTCATTCGGTCCGTCCTTTATCATAGTAAGATGCACCGGACTGAATATTATTGCTTTGATTTCGTCGCCGAGAACGGATGCACTCTTTTTTGATACGCCGTTTAGTAATGCCTTTTTTCGTTCACAGAGTATTATTTCGGCATTTTGCTCTCGATTGTTCGAATAAAAATCAATATTGAGCCGGCCTTTATCTTCGCCGAATTTTATCAGCTCCTTATCCTTCGCTCCGCGAAAGCTGTGAGAACCTGTAAAAAGATAAATTGCTTCGATTAAATTCGTCTTGCCCTGTGCATTTTCGCCCCAAATAATATTTACATCCTCAAAATCAAGCCTTAATGAGCCGATATTTCTGTAATTTTCGAGTGAAATACTGTTAATCTTCATTTATTATTTCATAATCAACAGCAAATGCAGAGATTATATCACCCGGTCTGATTTTCTTTCCGCGTGCAGTACAAACCTCTCCATTTACTCTTATTATTCCGTCTTGAATAAATTCCTTTGCCTGTCCGCCCGTTTCTGCAATTCCCTTGAATTTCAAAAAAGACTGAAGCTGAATAAATTCTGTATTAATTTTTACTGTTTCTTTTTTATGCGGTACTGCTTTTACCTTAATTTTCATTTTTTAACCTCATAGGTAATACTAAAAATAAGAAATTTTCGTTATTAATAGGCTTAATTACAGCCGGTGAAACAGGACCTGTGAGTTCTATCTTTACCTCGTCAACATCACTTGCATTAAGTGCATCGAGCATATATTTTGAATTAAATCCGATTTCAACTCTTTCACCGGATGTATTTGCATGAGTGTAATCAACAACTCTACCGAGGCTCGATACAGTCGAAACTCTCATTTGGTCTGCATCAAATAGACAACGAATAGGATTCTTTTGGTTATTTTCAATAACCGGCAAGGTTCTTTCAATACAATTAATTGCATCGTTTGTATTTATAAGAACAGTAGTTTTCGTTACCTTAGGTACAGCAGCTGTATAGTCGATGAATTCGCCCTCTAAAAGTCTACTGATTATACTATAATTATCAATTTCAAAAACGATATGTCTCTTGCTCATCATAATGCCTATTTTTGAGTCTTCCTCGGTATTGATAAGCTTAATAAGCTCTCTTATTGTTTTCTTTGGTACAACAAATTCTGTCTCTTATACACATCTGACGCTG
>CAMFPZ010000016.1 GCA_945979635.1 uncultured Eubacterium sp. | reverse complement strand
GACTAATTTGTGCTATGAGCGGCAATTTTACACAAAGGGGTGATTTTGCTGTTTATAACAAATTTGAGCGTGCTCAAACAGCAATCGAAAATGGTGCGGATTTAGTTATTGAAATTCCTGCATTGTGCACAATTCAATCGGCACAAGGATATGCAAAGGCCGGCGTTTCCATACTGGAATCAACCGGAATATGCGACACCCTTGCATTTGGTGCAGAAACGGATGATATTAATAAATTAAAAGCGGTTGCAAAACAGATTAGCGAAAGCGACGAAATCATCAAAAAAGAGCTTTCTAAGGGTGTGTCGTACCCAAAGGCAAGACAAATTGCAATAAGCTCGCCAATTTTAGAAACGCCGAACAATATTTTAGCAATCGAATATCTAACATATACGAAGCTAAACGCAATGGTAGTTAAGAGAATCGGAAAGGGTCACGACACTAACGACATCAACTACAGTGCAAGCGAAATAAGGCGGCATTTGGACAAAAACGAAATTTGCACTCTCGAAAACTGCGAAAAGGCCATTTTGTACAAGCTTCGAAATATGACAGCAAATGATTTTCTAAATATTACAGATGTTTCAGAGGGACTCGAAAACAGATTAGAAAAGTATTCGAAGCAAGCAACATCACTCGACGAATTATATGATGGAATAAAGACAAAACGCTACACTCATTCGAGAATAAGACGGATTGTTTTAAGGGCATATTTAGGTATTACCAGAGATATGCCTACTCAACCCGAATATTTGAGAATACTCGCTTTTAACAGCAGAGGCAGAGAAATGCTTGCACAGATGAAAAAAAGTGCTCAAATGCCGATAATAACCAAATATTCTAATATAAATGACAACAAAATCAAGGAGCTATTCGATCTGGAATGCAAATTCACAGATATCTATAATTTGGGGCTCAAAGCTCCGCTGCCCTGCGGCGAAGAGCAAAGAGCAAAAATCAGAATACTATAAAAAAGCAGAGCAACAATGAAAATTATTGTTGCTCTGTATTTTTTACAAGTAAAATAAATTCGTCCCTCGTCATCATATTGTTTATACATGACAATAGCGAATTTGCAGAAAGAAATTCCGGCAAATCAAGAGCCTTACACAAACAGGCACGCTTTGCTCTTGAGTTCTCGCCACCCGAAAACCCAAAATCATATAAATCAAAATTAGTAACAGGATTTGCGTTTTCGATAGTTTCAACATTCACTCCTGCTTTTTTGAATGCTTCAAGCAAAACCTCCTTCGTCATACCCTCAACACCAAGCTTGCCCTCCTTGGAGGCAACAGCCTTGCGTTTTTCTTTTCCGAAGACATCGGGAATATACGCATTTGTGATATAGTTATTATCTACAAATGAGGATATATACTTACGAATCATAAAGCCTGCATGATCGGAATCCGTAAGAATTATTATTCCCCGTTCAAGTGCAAGCTTTTTTATAAATTTCTTCTTTTCCTTATCCTTATTTATAGAAAAGCCGTTCGTTTCAATAATAAAGGCATCAATAATGTTATTGAGCTTTATTTTATCATATTTTCCCTCAACGATAACAGCTTGTCTTATTTTTAACTTTTCTGCCATCAGCCATTCCTCAACGCAATAAGCTTCGTTACGGTTTCCTCAAGTAGGAGATTCTTGTCTACCGCGGTAGATTTCATTTTTTCGTCCGTAGCAGCAAGAGTATCTATTGCACAACGCAAATTTTCGAGACTAAGGTTTTTGCTGTCTCTGACGGCGTTTCTAATCAGCCATTCCCTACCCTTATAGTTAAAATATTCCGTAAGGCTTTGCTCACCTCTTGCACACGCCTTTGCACACTTTACTCTATACATATCTATATAGCAGGAGGATATTACCGAAAGAATCACGATAGGCTCCTCCTTTTGAGCAAATAACGCCCTCAACACCCCATAAGCCTCATCGCTTTTTCCGTTCAAGATAAACTTTGATAAATCATAAACTCTCGCCTGAAGGCATTTTACGGCAAGCTCATCAATAATTTTTCGTGTAATTTCGCCACTGCCGACAAAGGAGCATAATTTTTCAACCTCATTAAGAATGGTTTTCAAATCATTTCCGACAACATAAGGAAGATAAGCGGCATTAGTATTATCTATTGTACAGCCTGCTTTCTTTACTCCGGCAACAATTAATCTGGCAAGTTCACTCTCTGTTTTTCGATTAAATTCGACGGAAACTCCGTGCTTTGATATTGCGGATTCAACTGCTTTAAATTTAGCATTTTTCTTTACATCAGCCTCTAAATTATCATACCAAAAAACAATTACTGCACTTTCGTTTACATCCTTTAGATATGATTTCAGCAGCTCCACATCGTCCTTTGATCTATCGAAAGGATAGTCACGAACAAGCAAAAATGAATACTCGCTCATCATAGGCATCAAATCGGCATCCGTAAGAATTTCGGACAATGGTATCTTTTTGCCGTCGTATTGGTGGAAATTGAAATCGGCAAACGCCGGTTCTACGAGCTTTTCCTTTAGCTTTCGGACATAAAGCTCCTTTAGATAACCCTCTTCGCCGTATATCATATAGACATTGGAAAAGTCATTATTCTTTATTTGATTTTTCAGCTCGGCTTCTACTATTTTTGCCATCTGTTTAATCTCCTAACCGAATAAGAATTATCGTCATATATCGAGTAGCAAACGCCGTTTGGATTAAGCGATATGGTTGCATACTCATCTTTAATATTATTTCGCGAAACATAAGCATCGGTCAAATTTTCTATATTTCCGACCGAAAAATCCTTTACGCGAATTATAACATCTCCATTATTGTACGAAAATTCGTAATCATCATCAATTCTTACCGAATAGCTATCACGAATTTCTAGATTTTGGTGAAAGGATGTTAGTATTGTATCATTAAACTCATCATAAATCAAGGTGTCAACAGGCATAACAGATGTCATTATCGACGGATAAATCGCCGAATTTTCACAAATCAAAAAATCAATATATCCTCCGTTTTTGTTTACTGCATCCCGTATTCTGTAAAGCTCATCGGCACTATCAATACCCCATACAACATTTACATTCTTATATGAAACAAAAATTGCACTTTCTCCAAAAACATAGACCTTTGCAATATTATTGTCAAATACCCCGAAAAGTACAACAGAAACGAGCATTATCGCCATTGAGAAAACAGCCGCTATTCTTACAGAAAGCTTTGTATTTAAAAAGTATGCTACTGCTAATAGTATAAAAATGCCGGCAATTACGAGGCCAAACCGATAATCCAAATAATAAACCGTATTTCCAAGACCGGAAATAAATTCAACCACACTAATCAAAAATGAAACAAGCTTCTTTGTTACAAATGCAACGCCGACTGTTATTACATTTATTCCTATTACAGAGGAAATATATGTCATCAAGCTAAAAACGACGCAGGCACTACCCAGCGGAAGCACAAACAGATTCGAAACAGGAGAAACAATTGATACTGACGAATAGAATATATACATAACAGGTATAGTGACTACGCCTATCGACAATGATGAATAAAATATAGAAAGAACATCATAATATCCATCTCTGATTCTTTCCTTTTTCGTCTTGTTAAGCGGGTCCTTATAGTTCCTTGGGAGATGCTTAATAATTGCAGGATAGAGCGTTACAAGAGCAAAAACGGCCGTTATACTAAAGAGCAGACCAACATCGGTTACCGCATAAGGATTTAGACACATTATAAATGCCGACAAACCGAGTGAATTAAGGCTATCACTTCTTCTCGAAAGCAAATCGCCTATGAAAAGCACTATCATCATAATTCCGGCTCTAACTACAGATCCCGAAAAGCCGGCAATTGCCATATAAATCAAAACAAGCACAATCGACAATACACCGGATGCCCTTTTATTCACTCGCAACAATCGGAGAAAAAGAGCAAACACACCCGTAATAAGCGACAAGTGCAAACCTGAAACAGCCATAATATGGCTTACTCCCGCCTTTTTGAAGCACAGCTTCACATAATCGGAAACACCGGAGGTATCGCCTGTTATGAGTGCATTAGAAAGCACCCCCTCATCACCGCCGATAATATACGACAGCTTGTTTCGAATACTCTCTCTGACATTTCCAACAAAGAAAAACGGAGAAGGGATTAAATTATTACTAACATAAACCTTATCCGCCTTTGCAGAAATAAAGAATCCGTCGGCATATCTTCCATATGAATCAAAAGCATTATCAAATTGTCTAAAGAATCTCATCTGGGCCGACATTTCGACATAGTCATCCAATTCGAGTTCCGGCTCGGTATACAAAACAACCTTCATATTATGCGGTACAGAGGAGTTTTCACTATCAATAATTTTTGCGGAATACGAATTGGCGGATTTTGTTGAGCCCAGCTTTTGGGTTACATAAAAGCTGCAACAAGCCTCCGTTTCATCAAGCTTTAATTGCGGATTAACTACCATTGTCTGAAACCCGTAAAACAAAAAGCAGGAAAAAAGCACCACTGCAACGCATATTTCAAACACTCTGTTTTTCCTAAACATAGGCAAGTAAAGGCTTACAGCAAAAATTACTGTAAGCCCAATTGCAAAAGGCAGTATATAATTTGTTTCAATCAGATTCAAAACAAGCATAGATATTGCTGTTGTAAATCCAATTAACGCAAATACTCTTTTCATCTACTTTTGATATGGTTCAACAAGGAATGAGAGGGTTTGCTTCGTTCCTGCCTTAACCTGATACTTATCACGAACGAATGCTTGGCCCGGCATATCTCCGCCGATACCATATTGAGACGAATCGACATTAACCGTTATATTATTATCCCTGTTCACATCAGCAACATGAGTAAATTTATCAAGCATAAACGGAGTATAAGGCAATGCACAGAACATTACAGGTGAATCGTAGTATGCCGATACCTTAATACCATTGCCCTTCTTATCAGTAAGAGTAAAGTATCTTACATCCGCTCTTGTTGAGGATTCCTGCGGACGCATATAGGTATACTCAAACTTATCAATAGGCATACTGTACTTGCCAATCTTATAACCGGTCTTTCTGTCAGGATATGAAGGTGCTTCACCTCTGCCGTACCATGAAATTTGGGTAAGACTCTTATCAACATCCCATTGGAAGCCGAAGCGAAGAAGAGCTGCACTCGGAGTAGCAGAATGATAAACTGCCAGCTTTCCGTCTGCAAATACCGTATATGCAACATACGGATTTTTCATAAACGGAACCTTAAGAGCAACCTTTATCTTTACTGAACCCTCCTGCTCCTCGACAGTGGTCTTTACTGCCTTAACGGCTTTTGTGGCCTGCTTCCACTTATAATACGGATGAACGAAGATAAACGGAGAAACAAAATTGAGGAAATCAATATCATTATCCGTCAACGCTCTGAAGTAGTTAGGAGCCATAGGAGCCTTAAGAAGTTCCTTATCATTTTGCATATATGAAACAACGGCACCATTGACAATCCTAACGCCAAAGCCTTCACCGTTAAGTGCAACGGTGTTTCCGCTTTGCGAAACAGAAATCTTCTTATCGCCGCAGGCAATTACAGGCTTCGAAGGTTGAGTAAGAATAAACTGGTCAAAGGCAATTTCCGCATTACTCTTAATTCCGAGTGTCTTTTTCTTAGAGTGATAAGAGATAGTGAGAACACACTCCTTATCTGTCGGAAGCTTTGAATAATCATAAGGAATATCAATAAAGTCCTCTTGAAGCGGTGAAACAGAAAATTTTTCCATTTCGCCGGACTGAATATCCTCGCCCTCGCACTGAATTGTCCACTTACATTTCAACGAAGAAACATCCGTAAACAAATATCTTGAGCGAACCTTGAATCTCCCCTTGGACAAATCGAAGGCGGTTGTTACAACAGGCTGATATACATGACGCATCTCGAAATACTGCGGATGAGGCTCTCTTGTAGCAGAGATGACGCCATTTGCACAGAAGAAGGTATTTGAGCCTGTCATAGCTGTTGTGTTAATACCGCTATACCAATGGCGTGGCTCATCCTTTTCAAAGTCTGTACCATAGAGATAGTTATCCTTACCATCCTCGTTCACAACATGGAGAGTCTGGTCAACCCAGTCCCAAATAAAGCCACCTGCCATATTTTCGTACTTCTCAAAATCGTCCATATATTCCTGGAAATTACCAAGCGAATTTTCCATACTATGAGCGTATTCACAAAGAAGAACAGGCTTAGTATACATTTCTGCCTTAATAGGCTTCGAGTCGGCAGCAAGCTGATTTGCAATATTGTCGTATAAAGAGATGGTAATCGGCTCTTTGGTTCCGAGCTTACGCATAGTTTCCTCATCGGGATACATACGAGAGATTACATCACTCTTCGTTAAGTCAAAGTCACCCTCGTAATGGAATTGTCGCGTGTCGTCTAGGGCAAGTGCAGCCTGCTTCATCTTCATAAAGTTATCGCCGTCACCTGCCTCGTTTCCAAGCGACCACATAAAGATACAAGGATAATTTCTGTCACGAAGAACCATACGCTCCATCTTATCAACAGCCAAATCTGTCCACAATGGATTAGAACCCGGTACACCCTTACGGCGAACACCATGGGATTCCAAATCGCATTCGTCCATTACATAAAAGCCATATTTATTACAAAGGTCATAGAAATACGGGTCATCAGGGTAATGGGAAGTACGAATAGCATTTACATTTCCTGCTTTCATAAGGTCGAGATCCTGTGTATATCTTTCCTTAGGTACAGCCCAACCGTTATCCATATCGAAATCGTGACGATTTACGCCGCGAATCATAAGTGGCATACCATTAAACATAATCTTTTCGCCGATAATTTCTACCTTCTTGAAGCCTATATCAAAAGTTTTTACACAAACAAGCTTTTCATCAGCGTCAAAAATCTGCATAACAAGCTTATAGATATTCGGAGTTTCGGCAGACCACTTCTTTACATTCTTTATTTCCTCGGAAATACTGATTTTTGCAGTCGCACCGGAAGTAACAACACATTCGGCATCAGGAAGCGGTATTTCCTTATCTGTATCGCTGATAAGATATGATTTTACGCAAGCCCTTTGCTCACTATTACCGGTGTTATTGATATAATAATCAACCGAAAGAGTTGAATTCTTGAAATCATCGTCGAAATCGGTCTTTGCATAGAAATCGAAAAGACGAAGCTTCGGTTCAGCAAAAAGATATACCTCACGATAAATACCGCAAAGCCACCACATATCCTGATCCTCAAGATAGGTTGATGCAGCGTAGCGATACACCTTTGCACAAACGATATTTTCTCCATCCTTAATGAATTTTGTTATCTCGAACTCATGAGGTGTCATCGAGCCTGTTGAATATCCGACATATTCACCATTTACCCAAACCTCTAAGGCTGCCTTGCAAGCACCAAAATGAAGAAATATATCTCTTCCGTTCCAATCCTTATCCACAGTAAAGCTTCTTCTGTAAAAGCCGATTTCCTGCATTGTATGATCAATCTTCGGAATTTGTCCCTTTGAACGGCTGAATGCACGAGGAAATGTGCTTGCATAATAGTAAGGTACGCTATACCCCTGTGTTTGCCAAACAGACGGAACCTTTATTTCGTCCCAA
Organism: uncultured Eubacterium sp.; assembly: GCA_945979635.1. Taxonomy (GTDB): domain Bacteria; phylum Bacillota; class Clostridia; order Oscillospirales; family Acutalibacteraceae; genus Eubacterium_R. The sequence continues at coordinate 2,963 of CAMFPZ010000016.1, read as the reverse complement.
TCGCTGTCATTATAATCTGCCTTGTAGAAATCATCGTGAGCTGTATCGAGACCTCTCTGCCAGAAGAATTTCCACATGCCATTCAGGCTCTGCTTATACTTTGATTCATCCTGCGTGAGTGCCTGATCAACACTGTCATAGGGCATAAAGATTGTATGTCCCTTTTCCTTGTTCACATAGACTCTTTTTGGGTCCTCCCAAATATATTTTTCTGCCATAATTTACCCCTTTATGTATATTTACTCCACCGACATAACAGCTTGGAAAGCGGCTTCGGTTGCATTTGCAATTCTGCCGATTTTTACGCTATCGCCAATGTTAATTACCTTATATTTTTTGCTGTCCTTTATTTCATCATAAAGTGAATTATCCGGTCTGCATCCAAGAGATAGCACTACAAAATCTGCATTAATTGATTTTTTCTCACCGGTCTTTGTGTTTTCTACAGTAACACAATCGGATTGAATGTCAATAAGCTTTGAGGATGAAAAGAAGGCGGTTCCTGATTGATTAAGCTTTGGAATTGCATCGTCAAGATGTTGGAAATAAGCCCCCGGAGCAATTTCGTCAGCCATTTCTATAATAGAAACCCTATTACCTTGCTCACAGAGAAGCTCGGATGTTTCGAGTCCTGTCATACCCGAACCGATAACAGCAACATTCTTATCACGAAGAACAATGTTGCCATTCAAAATATCTGTCACGGTACATACATTTTCCTTTTGAAACGGCTTTGGAAAAACTGCATTTGCACCGGTTGCATTTATTACGATTTCGGGTGATAATTCATCAAGCATTTCGGCGGTTGCGACAGTATCAAATCTAAAGCTAACACCATTTTCGACCGCATTAGTATACAAATCGTCGACACACCAATGAAGCTTTTCCTTATGAGGCGGCTTATCGGCAAGGTTAATTTGCCCTCCAAAGCTCGACTCCTTTTCGAATACGGTAACATCGAAGCCACGCCTTGCAAAAAGCTCTGCGGCAGTAAGTCCCGCAACACCCGATCCGACAACAGCAACTCTTCTGCCTCCACCGTTTTTCTTGAGTTTAACATCGTCTCTGCCGATAAAAGGATTAACAGAGCAATGACCATGAGTATACATATAAGCATTATTTTCCATACTCTCGAAGCAATACAGACAACAAATACAACGCTTAACTGTATTTTCCTTGCCCTGCTTTATTTTATTTGCCCAATGCGGGTCAGCAAGAAGAGGTCTACCGAGAGAAATGAAATCCTGAATACCCTGCTTAAGCTGCTCTTCCGCTTGCTCCGGAGAACGAATAAGATTTGCAGCAAGGACAGGAATATCTACAACCTTTTTGACCTCTGCAGCAAGATACTTACGCCAGCCACATTCAAAGGTTGTAGGCTCGAGCCAATAGTTAAAGGTATCGTATGCAGCAGATGAAACATCAATAGCGTCAATACCCTTATCGGAAAGTGCCTTTGCCATCTTCAAACCCTCTTCGAGGTCGTAGCCCTTTCCCTTTTGGCCGATTCTATCATACATTTCGTCAACGGAGAGACGGACAACTATCGGGAAATCCTTTCCGCATTCCCTACGAATACCGTCTATAATCTCCATAAGAAATCTCATTCTATTTTCCAGGGCTCCGCCATATTCATCATTTCTTTTATTTGTATTCGGCGAAAGAAATTGCTGAATTAGGTATCCGTGTGCCGCATGGAGCTCAACGCCATCACAGCCTGCATTCTTTACTCTCACAGCAGCACTGACGAATTGGCGAATCAATTTTTTTATTCCCGTTTTAGTCAGCCCTCTGTTTACGCTTTCAGCCATTTTTGATTTTTCACATTTTGAAGGAGCAACACTTCGTGGCACAATATCCTTATCCTGAAGCTTCTTTCCCGGAGGAATAACTGCACCTGTCAAGAGCCTGGCATACGCTTTTCCCATAAGCTTGTCACACGCAACAGAAAGCGGAACTGTGCCTATCATCAAGCCTAAATTCTGGCGTCCCGGATGATGAAGCTCAACCATAATCTTTGAGCCATAGGAATGGATTTCTTCTGCCATCTCGCGAAGTCCCTCGATTTGGTAATCATGGGATACTCCGAGCTGTCCAAAGGAAGCAGCTCCCGTAATATCGTTTACTCTGGCTATTTCGGTTATAACAAGACCGACGCCTCCCTTTGCACGCTCAACATAGTGATTTTTCATCGCCTTTGTTACGCGGCCATCGAATTGTCCAAAGCCCATACACATAGGTGCCATTACAATTCTGTTTTTTATTTCAACATTACCTATTTTCATAGGTGAAAAAAGCAAGTCGTAATTCATACCTTACCTCTGCGTTAAAGAATAAAAAATTATGATACTAATAGGCTTACCTAACATTAGGCAAGCCGATAAAAATTTGCCGATATTCTTGAATTATTGCTTCAAGCTCTTTGAATAGTCCTTATCCTTTTTTGCTCTAATCAAAAGTACAGCAAGATATATCGCTAATCCTATCACTGCAAGAATAAGTACAACAAAAACAGCAATAATGATTTTTTGCAGAACCTTAAGGCTGTTCATTCCGGCAATAAAAAAGCCGATTAGAGGATACATAGTCTCTGTATTGCCGCGATAAATACCATTTGTAGCAACAAGCTTTTTGCCCTCTTTGTCATAATAGTAAGCGTTGAACTGTTCAATAGGATCGTCGTATTTTCTGTTGTAGTCGTCATTCACCTCTATGTAGAACTTAATTTCCTCACCGTTGTCGTAGCCTGAAATAGTCTTCGGCATAGCCGCAACAATAGCGTGGGAATAAATCTTCGAGGTTACTTTATATACATCAACCTTTCCTTCCTTAACTTCGTATGGCTTTGCACTGAAAACAGCAAGTGCAAACGATGTTACTGCAATAAGAACCGCAAGAAGGATTGATGTTATTATTACCTGTCTCTTATACACATCTCCGAGCCCACGAGACGTAGAGGAATC
>CAMFPZ010000015.1 GCA_945979635.1 uncultured Eubacterium sp. | reverse complement strand
TACTATATTCAATCGCTCTATGTCAACGCCCTAAACTAACGAAAATTTTACCTTTCTTTTGGTGATTTTAACAAAAAAAGAGAGCTGCACAGTGTGTAGCTCCCAAAAGGTTTCCGATTTGTTAATTATATTATTCTGTGATGTTAGATTCGATAAAAGTGATGATATCCTCAACCGTTTTCATATTCTCGATTACGCTATCGGGAACTTCGATTCCGTATTGGTCTTCAAGGCTCATAACAATGTCGATGGCATCAAGCGAGTCGGCTCCTAAATCATTTGCTAAATTAGAGCTTAATTCAATGGTATCAGGATCCAAATCAAGTTGCTCTGCCAAAATATCTTTAATTTCATCAAAAATCATAGCCGTATGCTCCTTAAAAAATATTGTTATATCGAAAGATATATGTTATTATCATATTAGTAATTTTTATTGCTTTTGTCAATAATTTTATTGAAGAAACAGATTAAGAGGTGAAGAAATAATGCAAATTAAGCAAACGAGAAGGTATCTTTACGGGCTTGCAGGCTATCCTTTAGGCCATTCTATGAGTCCGATTATCCATAGTGAGCTGTTCAAAATATGCGGCATTGACGCAACCTATGGACTTGTGGAGGTGTCCAGCGAAGACCTTGGTGATGCCTTTAGAGAAACCTTGAGCGGACTTCGAGGATTTAATGTTACTATTCCTCATAAGATTGACATTATTAGATATTTGGACGAGCTGTCGCCCAGAGCAAGGCTTTTCGGTGCAGTAAACACGGTTGATGTACGCGAGGACAAAGTAGTCGGCTATAATACAGATTGTGCAGGCTTTTTGAAAGCATTGAAAATGGCGGATATTGATCTTGGCGGAAATGTGCTTTTGCTCGGCTGCGGAGGCGTTGCAAGAATGATTGCATTCGAGAGTATTCTTGCCGAGGCTAATCTCACTATTGCCGTTCGCAGGGAGGATATTTTGCAGGCACAGGAGCTTAAGAACGAAATAAACGAAAAATTAAACAAATCATGTGAAATAATTTTATTGGACGAAGCAAAGGGCGGCTATGATTTAGTGGTGAACGCAACGCCTGTCGGTATGTTCCCGAAGGTGGATGCCTGTCCTGTTTCGAGCGATGTAATAGCAGGCTCAAAGGCTGCATATGATGTGATTTATAATCCGCAGGAAACGCAGTTTATCAAGCACGCAAGAGAGGCAGGAATCAAGTATTCCGGAGGCCTTTCTATGCTTGTTTGGCAGGCAGCCGTTGCACAGGAAATTTGGAACGGTGTAAAATTTTCCGATGATAATATTGCGTTCGTTATCGATGTGACACAAAAGGAGCTTGAGAAAAATGAATAATATTGTACTTTGCGGATTTATGGGAAGCGGAAAAACCGTTGTCGGTAAGGAGCTTGCAAAAATTTTGGGAGTGAAATTTGTTGATACGGATGAACTCATCGAAAAGGAGCAGGGCGTTGCCATTAAGGCAATATTTGCTACCCACGGAGAGGATTATTTTCGTGAGCTTGAGTACGAAATGTGCAGGAAGGTTGCTCAAATGAAGAATGTTGTCGTTTCGACAGGCGGCGGTGCGATGACCTTCGAACGAAATGTAAATGCAATAAAAAATGGTTCAAAGGTAGTATTTCTTGATGCATCGTTTGATGTTATTTGTGAAAGAATAGGAAACAGTACAACCCGTCCTCTTTTCAACGACAGACAAAAGGCGAAGGAGCTTTATGACGAACGCAAGAGCAAGTATCTTGCCGCAGCAGATTATGTTATCGACGGCGATATGAGTGCACGAAAAACAGCTCTTGAAATAGCCGAAATTTTCAGATAACAACATTTTATTACAGCTTTTTCACTAGATTACATCTTTCAAAAGGGTTACATTATTGTAACTCTTTTACGATTTTGTTGAAATATTGAATTTCTTGTGATATAATGGCACAGACAAAAGCAGTGCATTATTGCATTGCCGCAAACGAGGTGTTTTTTTAATGAGTAAGAACTCAACAAAAAAATTGCTCGACCATGATGTCGAAATGTTCAAAAAATATAAGGACCTTTTGATGGAGCTTACACGAAAGAATGTTAAGCTAAAGTATCGTAGCTCTTGGTTGGGTGTTTTTTGGAGCTTTTTACAGCCACTCCTTAATATGATAGTTTTGTCGGTAGTATTCGGAGCCTTGTTCGGAAAGAGCAATGAGGATGTTATTTGCTTTCCGGTGTATCTTTTTACAGGAAGACTCATTTATGATTTCTTCAATACCGCAACAAAGCAATCTATGATTTCGTTTAGACGAAATGCCGCAATTATCAAAAAGGTTTATGTCCCAAAATATATGTACCCGCTTTCGAGTATTTTTTCGACCTTCGTAACCTTTGCAATAAGCATTGTTTGCTACATTTGTGTTTGGATTTTCTTTAGGGCAACAGGCATCTCCGGAGGAGCAAATCTGACTATAACATGGAGAGTATTCCTTTTATTTATTCCAATGCTCTATGTGCTTATCTTTTCAGTCGGCGTTGGATTGATTTTGTCGGTAATTAATGTTTTCTTCCGTGATGTTGAGTATATTTGGGATGTATTTTCCAGACTTTTGCTTTATATGGTTCCAATCCTTTACCCTTTGTCAAAAATTACAACTCCGTGGACTGTTATGGTAATTAAGCTTAATCCGCTGTACACTATGATAGAGTTGTTTAGACAATGTGTGCTGTATGGCGATATGGTTGCATCTCCTGTATTGAGCTGGAAGCTTCTGCTTTATGCATTCGTTTGTGCAGTCGGAACTCTTATTGTAGGCATATTGGTTTTTAACAAATATTCGGACAAGATTGTTTATCATCTGTAATAAATAAAATAAGACAAAGACGGTCGGAATTTCCGGCCGTCTTTTGTATAAGCCCTCGAGAATCGAACTCAAACTCTATTTACCGTTTCTTATAATTCGTTTTGTTCCTCATATTCCTTGGAATATTCCGTGTTTTCGGTCGTCGGAATAGGAACTCCCATTTCCGTTATTTCATCAGGCTGAACCGTCGGATTGTAGACGCTTTCGCAGTAGCGGTTTGTAAGCTTCGGGTTAAGATGATATTTCTTCTTGTACTTATCTTTCATTTTTCTACTCCGTTTTTCCCATAACATCGAGAGGATTTACAGGCGTTGAGCTTATTAGAGTGACGAGATGGAGATGAATTCCGTCAGCTGATTCACACGGAATCCTGCCCAGAGAACCTATCGAATTTCCAAGACTGACTAAATCGCCCTGCTTTACATTTGCACTGTCGAGTCCGCAATATTTTGCAACTAGTTCTCCGCCGTGGTCGATTTCTACACAGATGCCGTATTTACTGTCGTTATAGACATCTGTGACCAAGCCGTCGTTGATAGCCATAACCTCGTCGCCCTCTGCTCCGCTAAAGTCAACTGCTGCGTGTGCTCGAAAGTCGCCCATTGTGTTGTCCATAACAAGCTCTTGGGTGTAGCCCTTTTTTACTTCTTCTCCGATAGGGTATTGATAGTAGCTTTTGTACGGAGTGTTTTTGTCGCTAATCGGCATTGAAGTCGGTACAGTAGTTTCTTCGGTGGAGGTTGCCTGCGTGGTTGTGGATTCGTCCTCCTTGACTGTTACTGCGTGCTGTACATCGGTCGCCTTTTCTGTAGTTTCTACAATGGTTGTCGGTTCATTTACGGGATTATTTTTCTCCTTAGTAGTTGAAAAATAAACTATGAGTCCTAATGAAATAATGCAAAGACAGATAATTGAAAATAATGCCTTTGTACTTTTGGTTTCTTTTTTTCTGTAATTTGATGCAGACATAATTAACACCTCGATTAGAGTATTAACCGAGGTGCTTTGTTTTATTCATTTTTGTGTGCAATAGATTCGTCTAATATTTTTAGAGTGTCCTTTACACATCCTATAGTGTCGCCGCCGATGGTTTCGACTGAAATATAGGTTTTCTTTCCCGAATTCAGCTTTGCCCGTGACCTCATTTTTTCGTGGAGTGCAAGCAAATATTCTGTTTTTACATCATTTAGGAAGAATCTTACATTTATTCCGATTTGTTTGATTTCGTATATTCCGAGCTTTTGTGCCGTGTTTCGAAGCAGAGCGATTTCAACGAGTCCGTATACACTTGACGGAGGTACGCCGAATCTGTCGGTAAGCTCGTCGTAAACATCATTTGCTTCTTCGACGCAACGGATTTTTGCAATAGCCTTGTACATATCCAGCCTTTGAGGAGTTGAGTTTATATACGAAACAGGAATTCCTGCATCAATCGGCAGGTCAATAAGACAATCCTGTTCTTTTTCGTCCGCAACTGTCTCGCCCTTTTCCTCGCTGACTGCCTGTTCGAGTAGCTTGATGTACATATCGTAGCCGACACTTTCCATATGCCCATGCTGCTTATTGCCGAGAAGCGAGCCGGCACCTCGGATTTCGAGGTCTCGCATAGCGATTTTGAAGCCTGAACCAAATTCGGTGTATTCGCGTATTGCCTCGAGTCGCTTTTGGGCAATATCCGTAAGCTCTCTGCCCTTTGAGAAGGTGAAATATGCATATGCCCGTCTGCTGCTGCGTCCGACTCGTCCTCTGATTTGGTGAAGCTGTGCCAAGCCTAGCTTGTTTGCATCCTCGATTATCAGAGTGTTGACATTCGCAACATCAATTCCGGTTTCAATAATGGTTGTACAAACGAGAATATCTATTTCGCTGTTAATCAGCTTTTGCCAAACATCCGACAACTGCTCCTCGCTCATTTGTCCGTGTGCAATGCCGACATTAGCATCGGGAATTTCTTTTTTGATTTTTGTAGCTATGTGATTTATGGAGTCAATATCGTTGTGTAAATAGTAGCATTGACCTCCGCGATTAAGCTCCTTTTCCATAGCTTCAATCAGTATGCCGAAATCGTATTCCAGCACATAGGTTTGAACGGGCTTTCTGTCACCCGGTGCTTCCTCCAGCAGACTCATATCTCTTATTCCTGTCATCGCCATATTGAGCGTTCTCGGAATAGGCGTTGCCGATAGAGTAAGAACATCGACCTTCGGGAAGCGTTCCTTGATTTTTTCCTTTTGTGCAACACCGAAGCGTTGCTCCTCGTCAACTATGAGCAAGCCTAAATCATTGAACCTTATATCCTGACCGAAGATTCTGTGGGTACCGATAAGCAGGTCAACCCTGCCTTGCTCAAGCTCCTTTAGTATTTCCTTTTGTTTTGTCGGAGACACAAAACGGCTTAACATTTCAATTTTGACAGGGAATGCCTCCATCCTGTTGAGAGCCGTTTGGAAATGCTGCATTGCCAGAACAGTGGTAGGAACGAGAATGGCACATTGCTTTCCGTCTCCAATGCATTTGAATGCCGCTCGCAGAGCAACCTCTGTCTTTCCGAAGCCGACATCGCCGCAGAGCAATCTGTCCATTGGGTTTGGCTTTTCCATATCGCACTTAATTTCGTCTATACAGCGAAGCTGGTCCTCTGTTTCATCGTACGCGAAGCGAAGCTCAAAATCTCTTTGCATATCAGTGTCCTCGCTGAAGGCATAGCCCTTTGTGCTCATTCTCTTTGAATAGAGAGCGATAAGCTCCTTTGCCATATCCTGAAGTGAAGCCTTGACCTTTGATTTTGTTTTGCTCCAATCGCCTGTTCCGAGACGGCTGATTTTTACCTTGCTGTCATCTTTCGGACCGATGTATTTCGAAACTAAATCAAGCTGTGTAACAGGTACATAGAGTGTGTCGCCCTTTGCGTAGCTGATTTTGATATAATCCTTGTTTACATTATCTATATCAAGCGAATTTATACCTTGAAAAATACCGATTCCGTGGATATTATGAACAATATAATCGCCGACAGTCAGCTCATCGAGTGAATGAACTGCGTCCTTTGAGCTGAAATGCTTGTGCTTTTTTTTGGAATTATTTACCTTGCCGTAGGTGATGAGTGCGAATTTGCATGATGAAAGCTGAAAGCCTGCCGAGGTCGTTCCCGAGAGCACTGTAATCATTCCGTGGCTGAATTGAGTCGGTGGCTTTTCACAATATGTCGCTGTATATCCCTGCTCGTCGAGGTCGAATGCAAGTGCCTTTGCCGAACGAGTGGTTCCTGCCAAAATACAAATTGCATATTTTGTTTTTACGAGAGGAAACAGCTCCTCCTTGAGCTGGGTTAGAGTTCCGCTCCAGGTATTGAAGCTTTGACATTTGAAGCTTGCAAGATGCGAAATCGGAGTATCGAAGCTTCCTCTTGGCAGACTGTCGAGATATATTGCGTTATGCTCGGCGTACTTGTCGCAGAGGTCGGTAAAATCTAAAATATACCTGTCGAGTCCCTTGCAAATAACGCCATCTTCAACCAGCCATTTTATATCTTCGAGAAACAGCTTGCTCTGGCTTTCGCATCTTTCCTTGCATTTAGAACTTTCGCAGGCAAACAACAAGCCCTCGAAATAATCGAACAATCCGCCCTTGCTTTCGTAGGCTAGAGGAAGATATTTGTCGTTGCAATGGAGATTTAAGCCCTGCTTGAGTCTGTCGGAATCTGCATAGAGCCTTTCGCGAGCCTTTATCGCCTTGCCCTTGAGGGAGGAAGCAAGCTCGTCGATTTTTTTCGACTGCTCCTCCTTTGTTGCAAAGAGAACCTCTGTTGCAGGAATAATATCAATGCTTTTTACCATATCGTTTCGGCGTTGAGTTGAGATGTCGAATTTTGCTATGCTGTCGACTGTGTCGCCCCAAAGCTCGATTCTTACAGGCTCATCTGCACCCGGAGGGAATATGTCCAAAAGGCCGCCTCGAATGCTGAATTGGCTTGTTCCGTCAACCTGGTCATACCGTGAATATCCTGCCTTTATCAGCCTTTGTGTGATTTGTTCAATATTTATCTCGTCACCCTCGTTTATCGAGAAGCTTCGGTCGATTAGTGATTGCGGCGGCATAGTAAGCTGACACGCCGCACCGACTGACGCAACGACGATTTTGTAATCATTCTTGAGTATTTTCGATAGCACGCCAAGCCTTATATGCTCGAATTCGCGGCTGATTCCCTCAACATCAAGAAAGGTGAACTCACGCTTCGGATAGTATAATACACTATCGGTAAGTGCCGATAAATCTTCATATGCTCTTATTGCACTCGCTTCATCAGGTACAATTACAAATGCCTTTTTGCCTGTTTCCTCACATAGAGAGTGGATTACATGCATTTTGTTTATATCCGGCAATCCTATTGCACCTACGGGTGAGTTCTTGCTCCGAATTGCAGAGATAAGCCCTGAAAATTCGTTATCTTTGTTTAGTATTTCGGAAAAACAACTCATATTTTACCTAACTGTTATATTTATTCATTGCTTCATCGGTTTCGCCATTTACCATCAGTTCTATAGAGCTCACAGCGTTTTCGAGTGCTGTATTCAACTCCGATTCCTTTTCCTTTGGAAAATTGCCCAGCACCCAAGCGGCAAGGTCTGTTCTTGCATCCGGTTTCTTGTCTACGCCTATTTTTACTCTCGGAAAATTCTCCGAGCCGAGACAAGAAATAATGCTCTTTATTCCGTTATGACCGCCCGCACTGCCTTTTCTTCGAATTCGGATTTTTCCTATATCCAAGCTGATGTCGTCATATATTACTATTATGTTTTCGTCGGAAATATTATAATAATCTGCCGCTTCGAATATAGCCTCTCCGCTCAGGTTCATCATAGTTTGCGGCTTCATAATGAGACAACGCTTGCCGGCAATCATTTCGTCCGCAATGAGAGATTTGAATTTTGATTTCTTTATTTCAAAGCCATTTTGCTTTGCGAGCAGGTCGATAGCCTTGAAGCCGGCATTATGTCTTGTGTCGGCATATTTCGGACCGGGGTTACCTAATCCTGCAATAATATATTCTATTTTACCTCTTTTGAAACCAAACATTATTTATTCCTCGATCTTTTCTACCGAATTTCTTGTAACTTTTACCTTGCCGGCACGCCTTCCGTCAATTTCAATAACCTCAAATGTTAGATTTCCGTATTTAAAGCTGTCGCCGACTTCGGGTATTTTCTCCGTATGCTCCATAATCCAGCCGTTTAGGGTGGTCACATCCGACTCTTTATCTTCTACATCGAAATATTCAAAAACATCATCTAGACTCGCGATTCCGTCTACGATATATTCATTTTCATTTATTTCCTGAATATCAATTTCTACCTCGTCGTGTTCGTCCCAAATTTCGCCGACAAGCTCTTCGATAATATCCTCGAGCGTTACGATTCCCTCCGTGCCGCCGAATTCGTCAACAACAACGGCAAGATGAGTTTTGTTCTTTTGTAATACTCGAAGAAGCTTGCTGATTTTTGTGTCGGGGCTGACGGTTGGGGCAGGCTTAATTATTGTTCGCAGAGACTTGAGCCCCCTGAAACGAATGTCTTCAAAATCTCTGTGGTGAATGACGCCGACGATATTGTCGATGTCGTCGATATAAACAGGCAGTCGGCTGTAACCGGATGCCTTGAAGACCTTTTCGATTTCGGAAAGCTTTTCGTATTTTTCGACTGCTTCAACATCAACTCTCGGTGTGAGAATATCTCCTACATAAAGGTCGTCGAATTCGATGGATGAACGAATGAGCTCGCTTTCGTTTTCGTCTATTTCACCGCCTGTATGAGCCTCGTCTACATATGTTTTCAATTCTTCTTCGGTTACGGTATCAAATTTTCCGAGTCCAAACGCTTTGTTGAGCAGGAGCTTCCATCCTCTGAACAGTAGGTTAAGTGGATAAAAAATGAAAACGAATGCTGTGAGAACAGGGGTGATGATTATGGAATATGGCTCCGCCTTTTCCTTTGCTATGGTTTTTGGCGTTACTTCTCCGAAGATGAGCACTATTATTGTCATAACAATGGTGCTTATCGTTGCACCGAGGTCGCTGTTGTCGCCGACGAGACCTGTGAAAAACAGAGTTGCAATTGATGTTGAGGCAATATTTACTATGTTGTTGCCTATCAATATTGTTGACAAAACCATATCATAGTTTTCTGCAAGCTTCAGTGTACGCTCAATCCTTTTTGCGTTTCCTTCGCGGATTGAAGCTCGAAGCTTAACCTTGTTTAACGATGAAAATGCCGTTTCCGCCGATGAAAAAAAGGCAGAAAAGAAAACAAGTATTATCATTATGATTAGTAAGGTAGTGTTCATTTTTTTATTCCTTTACAGATACTTATAGATGGTCTTAAAGGGCATATCTTCGAGATATGCCCTTTAAAGTGTTTGCAAATTATTATGCTTCAGTCTTTTCAAATTCGGAGAATTCTCTTTCGGAATCGTCTTTTTCGTAGTTGTACATATTTTCGTCCTTAACATGCTTCGAGATGTACTCATCTCTGTCGAAGAGCTCGTCAGCCTTGATTTTCCAAGCCTGAGCCGCAGAAATGGTTTTGTCGAAAAGGGCATTTGCACTTTCGGGATGCTGCATTTCTGTTGAATGAGCACCTGTTTCGGCAACCATCTTGCTGATTGCACCCGGATTGTCAAGTACAGGACAGGGACGAAGCATATTGTTTGAGAACGGCTGATTACGCTTGTAAGCCATAAACAACGGACTTTGGAGTGCCTCGAGTACGGAGCATTCCTTAATATTTACATTTGAGTAATGAACGAACGCACAAGGCTCACAGTCACCATTAGAGTTAATGTGGAAATAATGTCTTCCGCCTGCAATACAGCCTTGAACATATTCGCCGTCGTTCCAGAAATCGAGAGCAAATATAGACTTTGTTTTTCTCCATTCGTGCATCTTCTTGTACATAAGTGCACGCTGTTCAGGGCTAACCATAAGCTCTGTTACGGCACCGTTGCCTGTTGGCATATAGGTGAAGAACCAAGCGAATTTTACGCCCTGTTCAATTAGCCAATCCATATATTCGTCGGAGGCAAGAACTTCTGTATTTTTGCTTGTGTAGCAAAGAGAAGCACCAAACGGAACACCTCTGTCCTTTAGTCTCTTCATAGCGGCGGTGCATTTTTGGAATGTGCCCTCGCCACGGCGGAAGTCGTTTTCCTCCTCGTAGCCTTCGATAGAAAATGCAGGGTAGAAGTTACCAACCTCGCGAATTTCGTCAGCAAAGCTGTCGTCGATAAGCGTTCCGTTAGTGAAGCTTAAAAATGCACAATCGGGATTTTCGCGACAGATTCTCATAAGGTCTGCTCTACGCATTGTAGGCTCACCGCCTGTATAGAGGTACATATATGTACCAAGCTCCTTGCCCTGACGAATTATTCTGGACAAATCGTCGTATGAAAGACTGCTTGTGTGACCGTATTCTGCTGCCCAGCAGCCTTTACATTTTAGGTTGCAGGCTGCCGTTGGGTCCATAAGAATAGCCCAAGGTACATTACATCCGTACTTTTCGATGGATGCCATTCTCTTTGTGTAGCTGTTGATGGCAATATTCATCAAAGGCGGAATGAGCTTGTTTACAACATGCTCGTCTGTGTTACAAATCAAATCCTTTGCAAAACGCATCCAGTTGTTGTTAGGGTCGTCCATAACCTTGTGGAGACCTGCATATGTTGAACGATTAACTCGCTTAACATCTGCCTTTTCAACGATACTCAAAATTTTCGGGGCGTTTTTATCAAAATCTTTTCTGGCATACTTTACTGCTTTTTTCACAACAAAAGTAGTAGCCTTTTCCTTAAATGACATAATTCAACCTCTCTGATTATGATAGGGAAGGATATGCTGCCAAGGCTTCATATCATTCCCGTTTCATTTCATCAAAAAATATTATTTTATTTTTAGTGCTAAATGTAAA
>CAMFPZ010000014.1 GCA_945979635.1 uncultured Eubacterium sp. | reverse complement strand
CATACACTCTTTCCATACCGCCTACAATAAGACGCTTAAGATAAAGCTCGGTTGCAATACGAAGATACATATCCATATCAAGAGTGTTATGGTGAGTGATGAACGGTCTTGCTGCCGCACCGCCTGCAATAGTATTAAGAATAGGAGTCTCAACCTCAACAAATCCGAGATTATCAAGATAATGACGAATAGATGAAATAATCCTTGAACGCTTGATAAATGTATCCTTTACATCAGGATTCATAATCATATCAAGATATCTTCTGCGGTATCTTGTATCAGTGTCGGTAAGACCGTGGAATTTTTCAGGCAATGGAAGAAGCGACTTTGAAAGCAATCTAATCTTCTGTGCGTGAACGGAAATTTCGCCCGTTCTGGTCTTAAATACAAAGCCGGTTACCTCAACAATATCTCCGATATCCCAGCCCTTGAATTCTGCGAATGCCTCCTCACCGACATCATTCATTCTTACATATGCCTGAATTCTGCCGTTTCTGTCCTGAATATCAATAAAGTTTGCTTTACCCATATCACGCCAGGTCATAATTCTGCCGGCAATAGTAACTTCCTTATTTTCAAGATTGTCAAAATCAGCCTTGATTTCGTCGGAATGATGAGTTTGGCTCGCGATTGTAATCTCAAATGGGTCCTTGCCGTCCTTTTGGAGCTGTGAAAGCTTATTAATTCTAATCTGCTTTTGCTCATTTTCGCTCAAAACAACTTCTGCCATTGTCATTTGGGCAGCATTTGCGTTGTTGCCGATTTTTTCGATTATCTCAAGAGCATCCGACTCGGATTCTGCCTTGCCGCTAAAAGCAACATCTCCTGTCTGCAAATAAAGTGTATAGCTAACCTTTTCGCCATCAGCCTCAACAACATACTTTGGATTCGTTTTTTCCTCGTCTCCGGCAATATTATTTTGGACCTTCATACGGGAATTCTTCTTTACTGCCTTAACGCCACGCTTGCAGGCATCCTCCTTTTCGAATACAGGGGATGAGCCAACGCTTATGTCGTCTATCAATAATTCAAATGTGAAAGTACCATCACCCTTTTTAGTGATTTCAAACTTTCCTGCCATAATACTTTTACCTCTGCTGTTATTAGTCTATTGACTTAATTTCAAATTCGAGCGTACCGATAGGTGCTTCAACAGTAACCTTCTCGCCGATTGTGGCACCCATAAGAGCCTTACCGACAGGACTTTCGTCAGAAATTTTTCCATTTGACGGGTCACTCTGTGAGAAGCCAACTATTTCATAAACATATTCTTTTCCGTCGCGAACAACAGTAACCTTTGAACCCATAGAAACGTGGTCACCTGCAACGGAGTCGATGATTACAGCGTTCTCGAGCTGATATTCGAGTTCTTGAATACGAGCCTCAATTTTTGCCTGCTCCGACTTTGCTTCATCGTATTCACTGTTTTCACTAAGGTCACCGTATGAACGAGCAACCTTCAATTTTTCTGCAATATCAATTCTGCCTTCGGTCTTTAACTGTTCAAGCTCTGCCTCTAATTCAGCCTTACCTGCCGCAGTCATTGTAAATGTTTTAGCTGCCATATTAAAACTCCTTTTCAAAATTATACAATTTAACTTAATAATTATATATTATCGTCAGTGCAAAGTCAATTATTATTTTGTAAAAAAGGACTGTGGTTACCCGCAGTCCAAAAAAGTTATAATGTTTTGAAGATTTTTGAGCCCTTATTGTTAAGCCATCTTTGCTCGGCAAGATTAAAAATCATTAATACTGCCACAAGAATTACCATATAGACATACATCGAAACATATTCGCAAACGAATATTGAGGCTCCGAGCATTATCATTGTGACAGCAAAGCCAACTAACAAGCTCAAAAAAACACTCAAGCCCTGCTTGACAGGAACAACCTCGGAGGTCCAAACAAGATTGCAGTGCTTCAAATTTTCAACCAATCCAAATCTTGCATCGAACCAAATGAACATCCATACAACACAGCACGACAGTACAATACCTACAACATCAAGTCTAAATGCTATTCCGAGCAACACTGTGCTGATTACAGCAGGAATTGAGTTAAGCAAAACATGAGCATTCACCTTTGCCTCAATAATCAATTTTTCTTCAACAGGAAGGGATTGAAGCACCCAAATGCTTTTTCCTTCCAACGAAACGGATGGAGCCGAAATCGCATTCAAAGAGCATATTGCACAAATACTGCAAGCAGGAATAAGCGGGAATGCATTTGCAAAAATGCCTAAATCTGCCAGCATACCTCCCAAAAGCTCATTCATTGCATCCGCCTTAATTAACGCAAAAACTGCAAGCACAGGCATAATGATTAATCCGAGTCCGCAATTCATCATATAATTTGTGCTGGTAGCAAAACGCTTCAGCTCCTTTTTGAGCAAAGCAGATTTCAAGGAAGATGTTTTTATCGTAGTTCTGCCTTTTTTATGCTTACTTTTTTCGGTCTTTGTTGCAATTTTGAAGAAGCTTCTTCGAAGCACAAGAATAATAATAAAAAGCAATGCTAATGTAATTGCAAGGGCAATCAGTACAGACTTTATATCTCCTTGTGCACCATATGCCAGATGATACAAAAAGAAGGTTGACGACCGGAATTTTTCTCCGTAATGCTCGGCATTTTCGGCAACTCTTCTTATTAGCTCATTCATTTTGAAATAAGCGAAATAATACACGAACAAAAACAACAATGTGCATAATACCGAAACAAAGGTTTTGCTGTGAATTTTTGACGAAACGACAGCCACAATATAACCCAGGGCAACACTGATTGCAAGCACAAAAAGGCTGATTATCCCAACACAAAGCACCTGTCCCAACGCCGTCAAAAAGGTCGCCCCAACCTTCACCCAATACACGATGAGCGTCGGTATTTCAACAATCAACGAATACAACAATCCCAACAAATATACGCTCAGAAGCCTAGCCAAAATTATTGTATAGGCACTCATTCATTTTGAAATAAGCGAAATAATACACGAACAAAAACAACAATGTGCATAATACCGAAACAAAGGTTTTGCTGTGAATTTTTGACGAAACGACAGCCACAATATAACCCAGGGCAACACTGATTGCAAGCACAAAAAGGCTGATTATCCCAACACAAAGCACCTGTCCCAACGCCGTCAAAAAGGTCGCCCCAACCTTCACCCAATACACGATGAGCGTCGGTATTTCAACAATCAACGAATACAACAATCCCAACAAATATACGCTCAGAAGCCTAGCCAAAATTATTGTATAGGCACTAATCGGCATAGAGAAAAGCAAATCGTTATCTCCTGCCTTATAGAGGCTCGCATAGGTATTAAAAACGCTACCGAATGCACCCAGCATAATCGCCATGGAAAACATCATAAAAAAGTACATCCAGTCCATATCAACGAGATGGAACGAATCTATCAAAAGCGAGCCTATTCCGACAAATGCAAATGAAATCATACCGAACAAAACAAGAAAGCTCAGCACCATAACGATGGTTGATTTCTTTGAACGGAGTTCACCGGTTTTTTTGTTTTGAAGAAAACCCCTGTTCAATTCCAAAAGCTGCTTTTTTAATAATACCTTAAGCATTTTCGTCCTCCAGCTCAAGAAATACATCCTCAAGCGAGTTGTCGCCCTTAACCTCCTCGACAGTTCCGGACATAACAAGATTTCCATTTTTAATTATTGCAACTCTGTCGCATAGCTTTTCTGCAACCTCAAGTACATGAGTCGAAAAGAAAATCGCACCTTCGTTATTGCAGATTTCTCGCATAATTTCCTTAAGCAAATGAGTAGCCTTTGGGTCAAGACCAACAAAGGGCTCATCCATAATAATCAATTTTGGAGAATGAAGAAGTGCGGAAATAATCACAAGCTTTTGCTTCATTCCGTGCGAATAAGTGCTAATGGCTTCGCCGAGATTATCCGCTATTTCGAGCATATCGGCATATTTTTTTATCAGGGTTCTTCTCTCATCTTCGCTAACCTTAAATATATCGGCAACAAAATTTAGATATTGCATTCCTGTCATAAAATCGTAAATATCGGGATTATCCGGAATATACGCAATCTGTGACTTGCATTCAATAGGATTAGTCTTAATAGAGCTTGAATTAATATAAATTTCGCCCTCATCAAAGCTCTGAATACCCACTATGCATTTCAATGTACTGGTCTTTCCGGCACCATTATGTCCGATAAAGCCATATATTTCGCCCGGAGCGATATGTAGCGAAAGATTATTCACAGCAACCTTTTCGCCATAACGCTTCGTTAAATTGTCAATTCTTAACATTTATTAATCCTCGCTGATATTAGTCGGAGCATAATAAGGGTCCTCATATGTGTTTTGCACAGGTTCCTCAGGAATAACCAATGCACATACGATATATGCAACAATTCCGGCACCGCCGCATAATACGACAAGAGCCCAAATTAAGCGAATAATAGTTGAATCAATGTTCAAATACTTTGCAAGCCCTCCGCATACTCCGCAGAGCTTCTTGTCGACTGTTGATTTATATAATTTCTTATCCATAATCTATAATTTCCTCTTCATATAATAATTTTGTTTATCCAAATGTAGCCGTTATATTACCCAATCCGCCGCTGATTTCAATTCTGTTGCTACCGTTACCGAGCATACTGTCTGCGGTTAGTCTTTGATCATTTATGCTTACAGTGCCAATTCCTTTTTCAACATTAATAGTATAATCATCGAACGGAGCATTTACATTCAGAGTAAGATTTCCTACTCCGCAGTCAAGCGACGAATTACCAAAAAGAACAGCATTTATTTCAGCTTCACCCATTCCCATATCAAAATCGAGATTATTCAGTAATCCGTTTCTTATGGTGAAGTCGCCTGCACCTGCGTCAATATCGGCATTTGCCGAAATCTCAACATCGTCTATTACGACATTTCCTGCACCGAGGTCAATATCTGCATTTCGGCATTTCAGTCCTTCAATACTGATATTTCCTGCACCTGCATCTAAATTAAATGATGCGAACACAATATCCTTCGGGAGCACAATATTAAGATGTGTAATATCTGTTGTTCTATGCTCGTTTTCAATAATTTCAATGCTGTTATTATTATTCTTTACTCGGATATATTCATTATCGGTATTGTATGAAAATGCATCACCGAGCGTTATTTTAACCTCTGTTGCTATTAAATCAAGCACAAGCTTTGCATCATCATCAACCTGCGAGCTGCCTGAAAGCTGTTGAGAAGCAGAGGTTTTCGGCTTTTCTTTTTTATCGAAAAGGCTTTTGCCAATACCGAAGCATGCTTCAACAATTCCGCTGATTATCGAGACTATCAGCAAAACAGCAAATACTTTTGCAACAATATTAATGCCCTTTGCTAATTTATTGTTCATTTTATATCGGTTCCTCCGAATAGATTAGTTGAGTTTATATAAATTGTTTTTGCATCAGCAGGAAGGCTCTTATTCGACTTATCGGATGTTCCCCCGAAAACCGAATTTGATTTTGCGATTACTTTTACATTCTGCGGCACAAGAATCTCAACTCCTCCGAAGGTGGCTGATGTATTTACTACGCAGTTATCAACAATATCTGCGTTACGAATATCAAGCTTCAATGCACCGAATGATGCACTGAATTTTCCTCCGGCAAAGCCGTTATTAAACTGATAGGTCTGACCGGTAAAGCTTGCATAATATTCCTGACCGGTTTCAGAAACAGGTACCTGCGTTTCATTCATAACAAATTCGGAATTATCATTTTTAATTTTCTTTGTATTAACTGTATTAAAAATTATTACAACACCGATAATAATTACTACTAAAGGAAGAAGGTATTCCCTGTAATTCCAAATATCGAAATAGTTTCCTGCCAGAAGCACCAGACCAATACAAAGCCCGATTAAGCTTCCTGTTTTATCCTTGTCTGTAATGAGAGAAATGAATGACGGCACTATAATGAACAAGGTCCACCAACCGTCAAAGAGACGAACATTAATCAGACCACCTTGGTTCAATCCCCAAATAATACCGAGAGCGATTACTGCAAGCCCCCATAAAATACCCTTTGTTTTTTTCATAATTTTCACCTTTTTCTATTGATTATTTTTTATGCGGAAGTACGGAATATGCTTCCTTTTGAAGATTATTTATTGCAAGTATTGTTCCCTGATATGCCATTCCGAGATATACATTCAAATCGTCATCGCTGAACGAACACATTTTTGACGATACCATAAAGGCAATTCCGAGTCCTGTGAGAAGCACCTGCTTAAATATCATTTTTGATTTTTCTTCATCATAGCCTGTCTGCTGCATTATTGTTTTAACACAAAAATCAGCTTTAGGCATATTCATTAACATCGTTTCATAATCCCGTTCGGGATTGCTCATAATACAAACGGACATAAACAAATTCGGTTGTTGCCTTGCATATTCAATCATACGAAATCCGAACTGCTTAAATGCAGGAGTAAAATTAACGGCATCGGCTATATAATTACTATATTCCTCCACAGCCGCATTGTGAACACACTCGACAAGCTCATCCATATTGTTAAATGCAACAAATACAGGCGATGACGAGGTACCCAGATATCGTCCGACCTCACGAGCCGTTATTGCTCCTATTCCCTTTTCTCGTGCAACCTCCAAAGCAGCAGCAATAATTTCTTCTCTTGTAAATTTCGCTTTCGGCGGCAAGCAATCACTTCCTTCTTTAAAAATCACTTGATATGTAACACTCGTTATATATCCTTTGTTACACAATACCATAAAACGATAAAAAAGTCAATAGAAAAACAAAATACATTGTATCATAAAAAAACGACCGTATCGCAAAGTCGAGAATTCGACAATGTCTATACGGTCATTTTGGATATTAAAATTATGCAGAAAATCAGTCGTTCGGGATAAACTTGTTGTGTACTGCACTGACGGCTATGTCAGCGTCCTCTGCGTCGATGATAACAGAAATCTTAATTTCAGATGTAGAAATCATCTTAATATTGATATTTCTTTCATAAAGAGCCTCGAACATAGAGGTTGCCGTACCGGGATGAGATTCCATACCTGCACCTACGATAGAAACCTTTGCAACAGAGGTATCGCAAACAATTCTTGCATCCTGAAGATGTGAGGATTCGCTCAAAAGCTCAACAGCCTTTGGTCCGTTATCCTTGTTTACTGTGAATACAATATCCTTTGTGCCGTCTCTGCCGAATGACTGAAGAATAATATCAACATTGATATTTCTCTGTGAAAGCTTCGAGAATATATTGAACGCAACACCCGGATTATCCTTTACTCCGAGGACTGAAACGAGAGCCACATCTGTATCCTTTGTTACGCCTCTAATTAACATTTTTTCCATTTTTGCTACCTCCTTAACGATTGTACCCGGAATCGGGTTAAGTGATGAAAGAACCTCAAGCTCTACTGAATATTTTTTTGCCATTTCTACCGAACGGTTATTGAGCACCTGTGCTCCGAGAGTAGCAAGCTCAAGCATCTCATCATAGGTTATTTCCTTAAGCTTACGAGCGTTCTCGACCTTTCTTGGATCGGCTGTATATACGCCCTCAACGTCTGTAAAAATTTGGCATTTATCAGCGTGTAAAGCTGCCGCAATAGCAACTGCAGAAGTATCGGAGCCGCCTCTGCCCAGAGTGGTAAGGTCGTCATAACGATTAATACCCTGAAAGCCGGCAACAACACAAATATTATGTCTTGCAAGCTCTGCCTGAAGTCGGTTAGGCTTGATATTCTTGATTCTTGCAGCACTGTAAACAGAATTTGTATTAAATCCTGCCTGCCAACCCAAAAGGCTGATAACAGGAAATCCGAGAGATTCAATAGCCATAGCAAGAAGTGAGATTGAAATTTGCTCGCCTGCCGCAAGAAGCTGATCCATTTCTCTATTCTTTGCTGTCGGGTTAATCTCCTGTGCCTTTGCAATAAGGTCATCAGTTGTATCGCCCTGTGCAGAAACAACAACCACAACATCATTGCCCTGCTTATAGGTCTCTGTTACAATTCTCGCAACATTCATTACTCGCTCGGCATTTGCAACAGATGAGCCACCGAATTTTTGTACTATAAGTGCCATAATTTCCTCCTTAAGTATTGTTTATATTAATAATCTGTTACCTTGATTATATTGATAACATCCATATTCTCAAGCTTTGATGTAAGCTCATTCTCTGTCATACTGTCGGTTATGAAGGCAACCTCATCAGAAGGCTGTCCCTTACGATTCAGGAATTTTACATCATTGAATCGTGCCATAATCTCGCCGCAGCCTGCCTTTGCACGAACATAAAACGGCATTTTAAGCACTGTCTTTTCGTCAACAACATAATCCTCTGCACCCTCGCCCCAACCAAAGGTTTTTCTTCTGTCAACATGAACAGCACAATCAACCATATCGGCAACAACCGCAGAGGCTGTAGGAAGCTTTCCTGCACCGGGACCATAGAAGCAAACATCTCCAACGGCGTCGCCGCGAACAAGAATAGCATTAAATACACCATTTACACTCGCAAGCTGTGAACCATTAAAAACAATGGCGGGACTTACGAATGCAGCAATAGAATCATCATCAATCTTCTTTATTTGGCCCAAAAGCTTGATTACGCCATTAGCCGAGGAAACATAAGAAACATCCTCTAAAGTGATTTTTGTAATACCCTCTGCACGAACCTGATTAGGATAAACATGCTTTCCGAACGCAAGAGAAGCAAGAATGCAAACCTTACGGCAAGCATCAAATCCCTCAATGTCGGCAGTCGGGTCTTTTTCGGCATAGCCATTATCCTGAGCAAGCTTAAGTGCCTCCTCAAAGGTCATACCGTCCTCAATCATTTTTGTAAGAATAAAGTTTGTTGTACCGTTGAGAATGCCTGCAACGCCCTCGATATTGTTTGCACTAAGGCATTGTGCCATAGGACGAATAATAGGAATTCCGCCGCCAACGCTTGCCTCAAAAAGATAGTTTACACCATTTCTTTCTGCCGCCTCGAGAAGTTCTAATCCCTTTTGAGCAACGAGTTCCTTATTCGAGGTCACTACGCTCTTTCCCGACTCAATAAGCTTCATTGTGAAATCATAAGCCGGATTAACCCCGCCCATTGTTTCTGCAACTACCATTACATCCTCGTCGTTCAAAATATCATTGAAGTCCTTTGTAAACAAATCCTCGTGCTCATCACCCGGAAAATCACGCAAATCAAGAATATGACTAACCTCTAATATCTCGCCGCCGGTGCGGTTTGCAATGCTCTTATTATGGGTTTCGATAACCTCAACAACACCGGAGCCTACTGTTCCGTAGCCCATCACTGCAACCTTCATATTATTCCTCCTATACCATTTCAGCCGAAATTACTCCGCTGATATTCTTTATTTTTTCTTCTAATCCGTCGTTTATTACTTCCTTATCGGAAAAGCTAACGGTTATTGATACATCAGCAATATCGTTTACAGGAATGCTTTGGTTCATCGCAAGGATATTTGCCCCTGCCATATAAAGCTCGTTCATAACCGAGCTCAAAACTCCTGCATTGTCGCGAAGCTTTGCATTAATTGTTCTTGCATCATCGCCCTGTTCGCTGTACTCAAATATTTTGTCCTTATATTTATAGTATGCCGAACGGGATATTCCTGCCATCTTTGCCGCCTGCGATGCGTTTGATGCCTCGCCCGACTGCAAATAGCCCTTAGCCTTTATTACCCTAGTATACACATCGGGCAATATCGACATATCCACTAAAAGATAATTAATCTTTCCCATTGTTGTGTACACCACCCGCGGACAGTTGTATTGCTGTGAAAAACACTTTTCTATATTAACACAAAGAATAACGATAATCAAGCATAATTTCGAAAAAAGCAAAAAAATAACGACTTTACCAAATGCAAAGCCGTTATAGCATAATATTTTGTAGAACTATACATCAATTTCTCTCAACATCGTTCTTCCAAAGATTAATACGACCGGCATCATTAAATGCCTTTAGGGTCATAATGGTCAGCGGAACGAGGAACATTCCTATAAATCCGAACAGCTTCAGTCCGAAATACAATCCCATAAGGGTTACTATCGGATGAACACCGAGAGTATCTCCTACAATCTTTGGCTCTATATACTGACGAATAACCGTGATAATAACATAAATTATGACTAAGCCGACAGCCTGTTTAATATTTCCGGTAACGACCGAAAACAACGCCCACGGAATCAAAACGCCGCCGGAGCCTGCAACAGGTAATATATCGAATACTGCGATTAATGCGGCGATGAGAACAAAATAGTTGTTCACCATAATTCCCGTTGTGCGAAGAATAGTAAAGCCCAAAAGAAGTTCGCTGAAGGTTATGAGCATAATAATTCCATATGCCTTAAACATAGTAAGCACTGTCTTCGAGAATAAATGCTTTAGGTCACCGAGAATATTTTTCTTATCATCAGGGAGCTGGCGTTTAATAAAGGCTACGATATAATCATAATCCTTTGTAAACAAAATCCACGCAACAACTCCGATAACAAGGCCGATAACGACCGACGGAACACCCTTAAGGGCAGAATACACACCGGTAACACCGGAGGTAAGCTTTTCCGTAATACTCGAAAAATCAATATTAGAAAGCAATGCCGATGAAGCGGCTGTACCCTCGTTCGCAGACGGTTGAAGTTTAGTAAACCAATCGGTTATTTGCACGCTGACCGAATCATAAATATGCTTCGGCAAAAAGTCAACCGTGTCCAAAATCCAATTTTCGATAGTAGCAAGAAATGTCGAAACATCGCGAAGCTGGTCTATAAGATAAGCTGCAAATTCGCCTATTTTTCCGATAATTGAAGCGACGATGAACGAAGCCGGAACGATTATTACACAAATAGAAAGAATTACGAGCAATATTGAGAAAAAGGAATGAGCCTTATTCTTCGTTTTTTTATCCAAAAATCTCAACGGCTTTTGGAGCACAACAGCAAAGAAGAATGACAGTACAAACGGTGCTGTAATCCAAAAAAAGTATTTCAAAAATACGAACGCTAATGCCAAAATCAATGCCGCAAAGGCAAAATTTATTAGAAAGGCACGCTTTTTTTCTACCTTATTCAATCCTTTATCTCCTTTGTAAATCCATATTACTTTTATAAATCATCAACATTTAATCAATCGACACTTATATAATAATACCTTGTCATTATTTTATCAAGCATTTACAAAAAAATATTTCTTAAATTTTCTTCGAATTCAAAGTACGAATTGAATTCAGCACAGCAATCACCATAACTCCGACATCTGCAAATACGGCAAGCCACATATTTGCTATTCCAAACGCACCCAAAACGAGGCATAAAACCCTGTCTCTTATACACATCTGACGCTGCCGACGATACTCCTTGTGT
>CAMFPZ010000013.1 GCA_945979635.1 uncultured Eubacterium sp. | reverse complement strand
TTATTATACTTGTTGAAAAATCGAAGATATAATATTATAATTATTCTAGTTTACTATATGAAAAGAGGTACGAAAATGAACATTTATACAGCAATAAAATCATTAGTAGCTTACGCAATCAAAAACGATATGATTGAGAAGGCAGATGAAATTTGGGCAATAAACTCTATTTGCCAAGTGCTCGAGATGGATTCATTCGAGGATTGCGAGGCAGAAAATGCAGAGCTCGAGGAGCTTCTTGATTCAATTCTCAATTACGCGGTAGAAAACGGACTTTGCGAAGACAGTGTTGTTTTTCGTGACCTTTTTGATACAAAAATTATGGGCATTCTCACTCCCAGACCGAGCGAGGTTATAAAAAAGTTCAACGCTTTATACGAGAAGTCTCCAAAGGCAGCAACCGAATACTACTACAAATTAAGCTGCGACAGCGACTATATCCGCAGATACAGAATCAAAAACGATGTAAAATGGATAACAAAAACAGAATACGGCGATATTGACATCACGATCAATCTTTCGAAGCCGGAAAAGGACCCGAAGGCAATCGCCGCCGCTCTAAAGATGAAGCAAAGCTCATATCCGAAATGCTTGCTGTGCGTAGAAAACGAGGGCTATGCAGGACGAGTTAATCACCCCGCACGCCAAAACCATCGCATTATCCCAATTAAGCTCGATGGTGTTGATTTCTGTCTTCAGTATTCACCTTATGTTTACTACAACGAGCATTGTATCGTCTTCAACGCAGAGCACACACCTATGAAAATAGACAAGGCAGCAATTGTCAAGCTCCTTTCATTTCTCGAAATCTTTCCGCATTATTTCGTTGGCTCAAACGCAGGTCTTCCTATCGTAGGCGGTTCAATACTCACACACGAGCATTTCCAGGGAGGAAATTACGAATTTGCCATGGCGAAGGCTCCAATCGAAACTCCGTTCACCTTCAAGGGCTACGAGGATGTTGAGGGCGGTATTGTAAAATGGCCTATGAGCGTGCTTCGACTCAGATGCGAAAGCAAGGACAGACTTGCAGATTTGGCAGGAATCGTATTCAACGCTTGGGAAGGCTATACTGACGAGGAAGCGTTCGTTTTGGCCGAAACTGACGGAGAGCCTCACAACGCAATCACTCCTATCACAAGAATGAGGGACGGAAAATTCGAAATCGACCTTGTTTTGAGAAACAATATTACAACCGAGGACTATCCTGCCGGATACTATCATCCGCATCCGGAGCATCACCATATTAAAAAGGAAAATATCGGTTTGATCGAGGTTATGGGTCTTGCAGTATTGCCGTCAAGACTAAAAGCAGAAATGTCTGACCTGGCAAAGGCTATGCTAAACGGCGACGATATCAAAAATGATGAAATTCTCTCAAAGCACTATGATTGGGCAGAGATGATAAAGTCAAAGTACGATATCAATGAAAACAATATCGACGATATAATCAAGGAAGAAATCGGAATTGTGTTTACCGAAATTCTCGAACAATGCGGCGTATTCGAAAGAAGCGAAAAAGGCAAGGCACAATTCGTAAAATTCCTCGAAAGCGTAATATAAAATATGTTTAATTTTCATAACCACACCTTTAGATGTGCTCACGCAAGCGGAGACGACGAGGACTATGTGCTTGAGGCAATAAAAAACGGCTACTCGACCATCGGTTTTTCCGACCACGCACCCTATATTTTTCCAAAGGGGCATAAAAGCGGCTTTCGTATCCAAAACGATATGGCACAAGACTATGTCGACAGCATCCGTTCACTAAAGGAAAAATACAAGGGCATAATTGATATTAAGCTCGGCTTCGAGGTTGAATATTATCCCGATTTATTCGAAAAAGAGCTTGAATATCTCAAGGGCTTCGAATATGACTATCTCATTCTCGGCCAGCACTTTACAGACAACGAATACGAGGATTATGCAAAATATTCGGGACACGAAACCGACAGTGTAGCCATTTTGGACAAATACATTAGCCAGGTTATCCTCGGTGCAAAGAGAGGTTGCTTTTCATATGTTGCACATCCCGATTTAATAAATTTCACAGGAGAGAATGAAATTTATAAAAAGAAGATAACTCACCTAATCGCTCGTCTGAACGAAATGGGAACTCCCATCGAATTAAATTTTTTAGGCTTTACAGCAGGCAGGAATTATCCTAATGAGGATTTTTGGAAAATTGCAAGCAAGGTCGGAAATGAAGCTATAATCGGACTCGATGCACATTCGCCCGATGTTTACTCGGACAAAGAAAATCTTGCTCTTGCAAACGCTTATCTCGAAAAATTGGAAATTAAGCCTAAAGAAAGCATCGAACTAATAAATTACAAAAACGAAAGGACAATAATTCAAGCATAGGAACTGCTTATGGAAGATTTCAGGAAATGGGCAAAGACTGCACCCTGCGGATGGAATAGCTGGGATTGCTTTGGTGCTGCCGTAAACGAAAAACAGCTTATTGAAAACGCCGATTATATGGCAAAGAATCTAAAGCAATATGGTTGGGAATACATCGTCTGCGATATTCAATGGTACGAGCCAAAGGCGTGCAGTAACGACTACAACAACTTCACAGAGCTTTGTATGGACGAATACGGCAGACTAATACCTGCCGAAAATCGATTCCC
This sequence comes from uncultured Eubacterium sp., assembly GCA_945979635.1. Classification (GTDB taxonomy): domain Bacteria; phylum Bacillota; class Clostridia; order Oscillospirales; family Acutalibacteraceae; genus Eubacterium_R. Next base: position 9,072 of record CAMFPZ010000013.1, on the reverse strand, counting down.
TTCCTCAAAGGACGGACAGGGATTCAAGCCGATTGCGGATTACATTCATTCGCTCGGTCTAAAATTCGGCATACATATTATGCGTGGAATTCCCCGTCAGGCAGTCCACAAAAATACGCCTATATTCGGCAGCGAAAAAACGGCACGGTCGGTTGCACATCATTTTTCCGTTTGCTCGTGGAATACGGATATGTACGGAATGTACAACTGCGAGGGTGCCCAGGATTACTATAATTCAATAATAAATATGTACGCCTCTTGGGGAGTGGATTTTATTAAATGCGACGACATCTGCGTAACGGAATTCAGAAAATGGGATAACCCGTATTCGGCAGATTACGAAATCGAAATGCTCCGCAAGGCAATAGACAACTGTGGCAGAGAAATTGTACTTTCGCTGTCCCCCGGTCCCGCACCAAGAGATAAGGCAGAGCACCTTTGCAAAAACGCAAATATGTGGCGACTTACAGGCGATTTTTGGGATTTATGGGAGCACCTTTATCCTATGTTCGACAAATGCAAAGAATGGGAAGGAGTAACCGGTGAGGGCAACTATCCCGATTGCGATATGCTTCCTATCGGCAGAATATCAAAGCTTTGCTCCTACCACGGCGAACGCAACAGAATGTCAAATTTCACAAAGGCGGAGCACTACACACTTATGTCGCTATGGGGAATTTTCAAAAGTCCGCTGATGATAGGCGGAAATATGCCCGAAAACGACGATTTCACTCTCTCGCTTCTCCAAAACGAAGAATATATGCTGATGCACAAAACGGCACAAAATGCAAGAGAAATTGATAGGTGCGAGGTTAACGGAAAGGGCTATATTATCTGGTCGGCAGAAAGCGACAAATACAAATACACCGCTGTTTTCAATACCGACGACAAGCCTTTAACAATGGATAGCAAAATCGAAAACGCTTATGATATTTGGCAAAAAATCACAATCTCCGCCGACTCTCTCGAAATCGAACCTCACGGTGCAAGACTGCTGAAAACCGAAAAATAAAAGTTCCCGATGCACACGATGCATCGGGATTTGTTATATTCTTTTATTTACTTTTTCTGCGGACCGTTGTAGCCCTTTTCCTCTTGGAATTTTGCAATCTTGTCGATAACAGAAAGAACAACATCAAAGCCCAATCCCACAGTGTCCTCGCTGAAACGTTCGGGCATATCTCTCCAGGTGTGATAATAATATGTAAGCATTGGATTCTGTGCGGCAAATGTAACGGACTTAATGCCGGCTCTTGTCATCGGAGTTGAATCGCAACCGCCGACAGGATTATGGATGCAACCATTAGTTTTTGATTCAATACCCATTTCCTTAAAAGTGTCCTTGAACATTTTTTCCATGTCCGTATCAAATCTAACGCCCTGCCAATCGTCCTTTATTACTACCTCAAAGTATTCCGCATCGGCAACGGAGTCAATATTGATATTCCAAGCGTTCTCGGTCATATCGTCAAATCTATGCTCCTGAGCGAAAGCCATTGAGCCGCGAAGTCCTGCTTCCTCCGAACCGATATTTGCGTCAATGATGCGACAATTTTTCGGCATTTTATCAGGATTTTCCTTAAAATATTTCATAACGGCATAGCTGAGTCCAATACCGGTTGCATTATCCATAGCTCCGCGAGAAGCATTACGAGGATTCGGGTCACCCCACATAACAACAAAAAGACAACCGATAGCTGTGATAATAGGAACGAAATTCATAACGAACATTGCAATTTCCCAGCCTCTTGAAGCTGTCATATCTGCAACCCACTGTGCACCTGCGAAATCACAAATATTTACAATCGCCATAAACAGACTGAACAATGCAATGACAAAAAAGCAAACCGCACCGAAGCCGACCTTACCATATGTTGCAATAAGTCCTAATACAGGCTTTGTATCCTTATACTTATATGCGTGCTCACTATGACGCCATGTCCAAGATGTATCGGTATGTCCCGAAAGGATAATAGTATAATCATATTTTCCATCCTCCGGCTCAAGCACACCGAGAGTGTTTCGGCTAATTTCCTGCGGAAAGAACATATCAAACCATGTCTTATAGAAGAAGCAGCTCATAACAAGCCAAACAATCGTAATCAATCCAAGTGCCGCAAGAGCATACCAAAGCCCCTTAAAGCCGCAGGCAAGTGCAATAATCGCACCGATGCTGATAATAACGCCCGACCAACCGGCATACGGAAGTCCGCCGATGGATGAACGAGGCGAAACTGCAAATTCCTCTGTTTTCGGTTCAATACCGATTTCCTTTAGCTTTTCGCCCATATACTCATGGAGCTTAATCTCTCCGTCAGAGCCCGGCAATCGAGAGCCGATTTTGTAAGCCGCATGCTCAACAATGCTCATAGCCTCACGGGCATACTTTCTGTTTTCTTCTTTCATAGCCAATCTCCAATATCATAATTGATAATAAGATAATACCATATTATGACATTCCGTTCAATATAAAAATGAAAAAAAGTCCCAAACCAAAAATGATTTGGGACAACACATTATGATAAATGATGAATGAATAAACCCGAAAGCAGCTTCGGTTCAAACCATGTTGACTTCGGCGGCATAATTTTTCCGGCATCTGCTATATTCATCAAATCCTCAACAGTCGTGGGAAACATCGCAAAAGCAAGCTTCATATCACTGCTCGCTCTGCGTTCCAGCTCCTCGAGTCCGCGAATACCACCGATGAAATCAATTCTGTCATCATTCTTTGGGTCAGTAATATTCAGCACGGGAGAGAGCAGATTGTTTTGCAAAATGCTCACATCAAGCTGTGCAACAGGATCATTTTCGTCGAAGGTTCCCTGCTTTGCAACGAGAGAATACCAGCCTCCGTCATAGTACATATTTATCGTATGCTTCTTATAAGGATGATTTCTGCCATCGAGCTGTTCAATATGAAAATTCGCTTTGATTTTGTTTACAAATTCATCAAACGAATAGCCGTTCAAATCCTTAACCACTCTATTATAATCCATAATTTCCAAATCACTGTCCGCAAATGCTACCGCCAAGAAGAAATTAAATTCTTCCTCGCCTGTATAATCGGGCTTTTCTTGTCTTCGCATATTTCCGACCCTTACGGCAGAGGCACATCTGTGATGACCGTCGGCTATATAAAGACTGTCCACATTACTGAACTCATATTGAATTTTATTCGATACCGCCACATCATCAATAACCCAAACTGTTTGATTCACTCCGTCATAATCGAAGCAATATACAGGCTCGTGCTCGCTAATCCATTTATTAACCTGAATATCAATAGCATTATTCTTTCGATAGGTCAAAAAAATCGGACCTGTATTCGCATCACACGAGTCGACATGCCTAATTCTATCCTGTTCTTTTTTAGCAAGAGTATATTCGTGCTTCTTTATTACATTATTCATATAATCATCTATTGAAGCACATCCGACAATACCGGTTTGAGCTCTGCCGTTCATAATCTGGCGATAAATATAAAGGCAAGGTGTCTTGTCCTGCACCAAATCGCCGTTTTCTTCAAGAGCCAAAAGATTTTCTCTTGCCTTAAGATAAACCTGCTCGCTATATGGGTTAATGTCAGGCGATAAATCTATTTCCGCCCTGTCAATATGCAGGAAGGAAAGCGGATTACCCTTTACCATCCTTCTCGCCTCATCACTATTCATAACATCATATGGCAATGCCGGTATGAGAGCTTGATTTTTCACTAACGGACGATACGCCTTAAACGGTTTGAATACTGCCATTTTCTTTCTCCGATAAAATGCTTATTTTTATCATTATACTCTCATGCCGACATTTTGTAAATAACTATCTGATACCGATAACCAAATAACTCTTGCCAATCTGGTTATAGCTTCGCATTTCGTATTTTGCGACCATAGTTCCACCCTGAATAACCGAAAGCGAATTTCCCGATAACGAAAGTCCGTCCGTTCCGCCCTCGGTGGTAGTTATACCGAAATAATTATAGTGCGTATCGTTCGGTATATCAATTACGCCCACAGGAGCACTAACAGCGAATACTATACAAATTCTCGGAGAAAAATCAAAATCGAGCGTAATAGTTCTTCTCTCTTTTCCGTCTCCGTAATACAAAAACAAATCATACGGCTTTGCAATCCGTTCTATCTGCTGTGCATCCAAATGAGCATCCTCATCGTAAATATGACCGCCTATAACTGCATCCAAAACCTCGTTGTCACCATTAAAATCCTCCATAACGGGAATATCACTTTTTATCCATTGGTTAAGTCCCAATATATCTGTAGAATTTGAGCTTGACATATTTTCACCTACTTTCAATCATATCCCATCTGTATTTCTTTTCTTCTATGTCAAAAAAGCTAAAGCCTAATGTGTCTATATATTCCCAATCGACGCCATTTGAACAAAGGCTTATGCTTTGTGTCGGAAAGAGCCACTTATATACCGCTCGCCCAATAGAATCAGCTGAATATTCACTTATTCTCACATTCTCGCCGTCAAAATCAATTTGGCAACTCTCAAAATCATTTTCTATTTCCTGCATACTGATATTCTCAAACAGATTTAATGCCGTACACCGAATCGCCGAATCGAGCATATCTCTTACAATTTTGATTCCTGCACAATATGCGGCAAGCTGAGCTCTTTGCTCAGAGTCTTCAATATCTGCTCCAAGTCCTGAAAACAAAGATAAAAGTCTTTTGAACGCATCGTTTGCTGCTAATTCGTTATTCATTTCTTTTCACTTCCTTGAGTTCAACAATAGGATATTCCTTGTATTTATTTTTACTCTTCTCGTCGTAGCTAATATCAAGATATTTTATATTAAGTCCACCGCTTAAGAGATGTGCTCTCATATCATAAAAGCTAATAAAATCGCCCACTCGAAGGCTCGCACAGTATTCTCTAATGCTTTTTTCCACCTCGTCAAGCTCCGACTTTCCGCTATAAATAACAGAAAGTCGATACACTCTCGGAGTAGCCAACTCAACATTTACTCTTTTTCCCATAAGCTGATAAAACGCCAACACCTCATTAATCTTATCCGTCGTCTCGTAATCAAGGGTGTTGCTATATGTACGAACATAAGCGATAACTGTATCATCCTGAACAACGATATTACAACTTTGCACGCTACCGATTTGCTCGATAAGGTCTCGTTGAAAATCAATATTAGTAGCTCTTGCAGGGTGCTTGAGTCTGCTCTTAATTCTATTTCGAAGCACCTCATCGCTTTCGTCATCAAAGCCACCGCTCCAATCCTCGGTATTAGTAACCCTGCTTACAGAGCTCGGCGGAGTGACCATAACGCAAATTTCATTTCCCTTTGCATTATACTCCTCTCCGTTAAACATCGCCTTTGCCTTCACTGAACATTCAGTACTGCCTGCATCTATAGTTCCCTTTTCAACAGTAGTGTACTGAATATATCGCTTATCATCCAGACAACAAATCGTACCGGCAGGAATATCAATAGGAGTACTTGCACTCTCATCGGCGAAAAATGTCAGCGTACCGTAAGCCCTTGAGCCCTTTCGCCGTTGAAGTGAACACTCGGCGGCAATCGCGTCCAAATAACTGCCCGTTGCAGTTTTCCAACTACTCTGCTTGAGCACATAATCAGCATATACACTCAAATTACACAGCTCACTCGCAACCGCCTTTAAACTTGCACCTACTCGTCCGTTCATATCCGGATACATTTGACATTCATTGAAATAAGCATTTTTCATATTATTCAAAATTTCATCAAAGCTAATCATATTGAAGCTCCACCTCCCTTTCGTCATCGTTCAAAACCAAGTTAAAAATCAAAACCGAATTATCCGTTTTTTCTATAGATTTAACATAAACTCCGTCGAGCTCACTAACCGCCAAGCGTGCCTCGGAAAGAATTTCACTCTCAGGCAGCTCATATCTAATATTCGAGCCGAAATTCTTGTCGGGATAAAATCTTCCTCGCACGGCACGAAGACGAAGAAGAGCGTTTTCAAGCAAGCCGTTTATATATTCAATATCCGTTTTAGCTGTCGTATCAGTCATTTTCTATCACCCCGTGTCTGTTAATCACCAATCCGTTTAGTACAATGCTTCCGTCATTTTTGAGCACTATTGACGCACCGCCCTTCGAGCAAAGTCTAATCTCTCCCGTTTTGATATCACCCGTCCTGCAAAGAGTGCCGATAACAGCCTGTCCGTTATCGGACGGAATAAGCATAACATTTTCACCTACGGGAGGATTGCTTTGGTAGCCATACGGTGCATAGCTTTCTACTCCTCTGTTGATAAGAGTTGAGCCTGCCTCGAGTTGATTTGACGAAAGAGTGACCTTTCCTTTTTCGGCTGTTTGGCTTCTTTGCTTTGATGAAATGTTTTTACTCAACCACATTTGTTCTTTCCTCCAAATCAAATGATACTCGAATTTTCAGTCTGGTTCGTTCTCCGTTTTCGTCCATTATATGCATAATCGAAAAAGCAAAGCCCTTAATTAATCCAAACATCCTGCTCTTAACCTTAATTTCATCCATAAGCTCAACGCACTCGAATCCTGCAACAGTTATTTCATAAGTATAATATTCGCTGTTAGCCGAAAGCATAATCGACTCCAAGACCCTGTCTCTCTGCCAATCCTCTACCGATGAAAGATTTTTCATAACTCCGGAAGTGATTTTGCGGCTTTTTATAAATTCGCTCTCTCTTGTATAAATATAATCCTTGTCCGAATTTAGCTTATAGGTGATTTTACTCAATGCGTTAGCACGGTTGATAACTCGCTTAAGCTCCAAAATATCTCCCTTGATTTCCACACTGTTATTCGATTTCATAATTTCAACACAGTTTTGCGGAGTAATTCTTATGCTCTCACCTGCGGCATAAAGTACAAACCCTTGAATAGCACCGAACACAGATGTTCCCTTGCTGATTTGGTATTCATCTTCGCAATATATATCGCCCAGCTTATATTCAAAGCCGAGGTCTTCGGCATTTCTTTTCCAAATGCTTGCGGCACTCGGCGAATAATAGGTAAACGGCTTTGCCTCGATATCGGTTAAAAGGCAGGCGGATGAACGAGCGTAAATGAAGCACACAAAGCCATTACTACATTCATTTTCACGCTGGGTATCGGCATAGCCGAAAAACACTCTTTTTCCGTTCACGCTCGCCTCAACTCTATAAATTTCCGGCAAAGCCTTTTTGTACAAAAAGCTGATTTTCAAAGCATCGCAGGCTGCATCGAGATCTGAGCAAAGCTCGTACGAAATCAGCTCGTCAATCTCAATTTCTTTCTCCTCCAAATCAAACAGAGAAATAATCACATCAGCCATACTCTGTCGCCCTCCTTTACTGCAAAGAGGTCTCCGAAGTCATTTAGGGATGCTATTTTTTCAACATCAATTCCTGTTCTGTCGGAAATATCAAAAAGATTTTCATCCTTTTTCGCAACTGTAAAATCGAAATCATATTCTGCATTCTTATATGGTGCATCCTGCGTAAATTCGAAGGTGAACTCAACCCTGCTGTCACAAGCCGAATATTTTACATCAAGGGATGTAAAGAACATTTTCATAGGAGCACAAAACGGAGTAAACAAAAAATCACTGCCTTTTTTATTGAAGGTTCTGGAAAGCATATACGCCTTATTCATAGCATCCTGACCGACGAAATAGCCCTTGCCCGAAACTATTGAGGCTTTGCTGTTTATTTCCTCGCATTTTTCGTTTTTATAAGGGATGCTCTGCTTTGATATATTCTTCTTCATAGCCAAGCGAATGTCCTGCGGATTTACCTCGAATTCAAAATCCTTGTATTTCATTTTTATCATCCTCATATCATTCACCTCTCAAGCTATTGTCATATCTTCTTGAGTCGAGCATAACGAGCTCGCTCAATTCCTCAAGCTGTAAAATATTGATTCTGTTCTCGTTTTCCATTATGAGTCCTCCGCATTTTGATAGTATCCAAAGCCTAATATAGCCGTAACACAGTAGCACTCCGTTATTTCATCCTTTGAAAGCGGCGATATACTTATTTTTCCAATATCGCTTCTCATCGCAGAATTGATTATTTTCTGCATATCATCAAAAACAACGGGTGAACCCAGACGAAACGGCGAAAACAAATCAATTCTTATTTCCGCCATTCCGTAAAGGTCGTCATTATCGACGCTTATACTTTCGAGCGATATGGAATTCGGCGACAAAACGGCACATTTTCTTTCCAGTCTCGTCGGCTTTTTTGCATACGGAAACGCTTTTAGAAAGGTGATTTCACCAAGCCCGCTTTTTGATTTCAGAGCATTGATAAGCTCATCTATTTCATCATTCAAATACATTGTCGTCCTCCGTTTCAATTCGCCTCAAAATACAATAATGATATAATGCCTCATCGCCAAAGCAGTAGGTTGTTGCCTTAACAAAATAGAATTCCTCACCCTTAATGGATAATATATCATCCTCGCCGCAGCTCTTGGCATCAAAATCGCAAGGGAAATATGCCGCCAGATAATGCTTTTCGCATTTTCCAAGTCTCGTCATATCCGCCTCAAGCTTAGTTTTATCATTTTGCCAAAGGCGTTTGGTCATCGCATAGGTTGTGATGACCTCGCCGTTTGACAATGTGATTTCGCAAGGCTGTCCGTATTTCTCAATTTGATTTCGAATAATATCGGCCATATCCTTTATTTGCATAATCACACACTCCTAAACACAAATCCAACATCCTCAATTAGGTCGGCCGCATTCTCCAAAGCAGAAAAGTATATCCCCTTCGCTCTCTCGACCTCATTATCGTTTGAGCTTACGCTGATATCTCCCGCCTTGAACGAGCTGATGTCAGAGCCGACGCGGATTTTGGAAATCTCGTAATATATCCTTGCAGCGACAAGAAGAAGTGCCCTTTGCCTATTGCTTTGCTGAACCTCAATATACGAGTATTTGCTGAAATACATTTCAACCAGCGGATAATAATAGTCAATTACCTCGTCCGAAAATCCGGAAATAACTCGTATTAAGCTCATTACCTCCTCCATCGTCTGTCTCTTATACACATCTGACGCTGCCGACGATACTCCTTGTG